>CAZZVG010000785.1:0-343 GCA_964657295.1 Iningainema sp.
GTGATGAAGAATAAGAGGGCGATCGCAAATCTGTTTCAATAATCAAGGTTCTTTTCCCAGCGCGTGCGGAAGCTATCCCCAAGTTATAAGCACTTGTCGTCTTTCCTTCAGAACTACTTGTGCTGGCAATCATCACAACCTTGAGGCTTCTACTACCAATCCGCCGCAAATTGCTGCGGAACTTTTCATAAAACTCCAAATACAGAGAGTCTGGTGAAAGTATAACAGGCAATGCATCCGGAGACAAATTATCAACTGGTAGCAAAGGTAATTCGCCGAGTAGTGCGACTTCCCTCTGTTTCAAGCTGTTGCGAATATCTTCCTTGGTTTTGAAAGTTCCTTC
>CAZZVG010000785.1:353-3978 GCA_964657295.1 Iningainema sp.
AGCGATCCCAACAGAAATATAACGCCGCCGCCAACCAATAAGCCTAGTAAAACACCAACACCTAAAGTCAGTGGTACACCCAAAGGAGGTTTGCCCGCAGCAAGCACCAACGGTATTCTAGCAATGCTGAGGCTACTGACAGTTTCTGCTTCTGCTGTTCTAGCATCAGTGAGCTTAGCCTGCATTTGGTCAAAAACCGTTCTTTTGAGGAGAACCTGCTGTTCTAAGCGTGATCGCTGTAGCTGCTTGTTAGGGACTTGAGAATAATCTTGACGCAATCGCGCATCTTCTTTTTCCAAATCAACGAGTTGTTTTTGCAATGTTTCTTGCTGGGTTTGCAAAGCCACCAGTTGATTTGCTAACTGCTGACGTGCGGGATCTAAGCTGCTTTGGTTGCGGATACCCGTCACGTTACTGGCAAGAGGTGCTGTTTTACCACCACCACCCACCACCTCAACCGCACGAGAAAGTAGTTGTTGATTAAAAACGTCTAGATTGCGCTGTAGCTGCTCCCTTTCCGGGTATTCAGGTTTTGCACCTCTTTTCTTGAGCAGTGCAATTTGTCCCTCTGTTTGATAAATTTGCGATCGCAAGTTGACAAGAATTGGATCAGCGCTCAAAGCCGAAGAAACGTAAGCTTGGTTGGCATTTAACCCCAACTTTTCTTGTAAAGAGCGTATTTGAGCCGCAATCCCCGTTAAAGTGAGTCTAATTTGCCGTTGCTGGACTTCGCTTGTCGTAACTGCGTTCAATAAACTGCCGTTTTCTGCTGCTAATATTGCCGGTCGTTCTTTGCGATCGTATTGTTCCAATGCCTGCTCTGCTTTTTCCAGTTCTTGCCTAACCTGTGGTAGGCGATCGTTAATTTTTTGAATAATTAATTTCAGTCTCTTACTATTAATATCAGCGCTGAACTTTTGCATTGCTAGCATCAGTTCTTGCAATATTTCTCTTGCTCGCTTAGGATCTTTGTCTTGATATTTTATTTGAATCAGCGAGGATGCGGGTGATGAGTCGCCACCTGCAGCACCCTTTGGTTTTTGAGGCAGTTCAATCACCAGATTTTCAGCGAGCTTTTCTGGTTTAATATTTTCTTTTGCTGCCACAGGCTCAATAATTGACTCTGATCGCAAGATGTCCTCACTCAGTTCCTGCCCTTCCTGCTGAATTTGAGTACCGGTTAAAGAAAAAGAGACTGGCGGACGAGAGTAAGTCAGTGCACCACTTGCTATGTAGCTTGGAGATTCTGGTTGTACAGCCACCACCGTTGAACCTACTACAACTAAACCAAAGCCAACTAATCCAATCCACTTGTATTTATCGAATGCAATAAGATAGCGTTTAACAATCGGTGGGGTCATAGTAGTACACTCAGGCGAGCAGAGAGCTAATGTTTCTGAAACAACCTATATTGACAAATTTCGACGTGATGACTTTTACATCTTACCTTTTATTTCTCAGGAAACTCAGACCAAAAAATTAGATTCATTAAGCCTTTAGTAGTTTGAATTACCACCTAAGAACTGAAAGAAACGGATAAAGCTTTGAATATTGAAAAAGGGTTGAGTAATAGTATTGATAGCATTAGTGATTTTACCTATGAGGTTCCGATCAACAATGAGCACATCATTATCTTGAAGTGCCACGTTTTGAGCTAAATCACCTTTCAATGCCTTTTTCGCATCAATTCTTTGGGTAACGGCTTTACCTCGTTCCTGATCGAAGCGAATCAGAGCAATTTCATGAAGGTTAGCTGTATCAGGACTGATGCCCGATAAAGCGTCGATTATACTACTACCATTTGGCAACGGTACAGTTATCAATCCCCCTCCTGAGTAGTTTAGAACCCGAATTCTAATCTGAGGTACAGCCAAGGTTGAGCGAGCTACTAAATTGCGGTCATAATTATCACTAGTACCAATTTCACGATGCGGTACAACGATCGCATCACCATCTTGTAGACGGAAGGTCGATTGCCCGGTGCCGTTTTGCAATGGAGTATATAAATCAATATTTTGTGAAACAACAGAACCATCAATCAACTTCCGACGCACTTGCACTTGCCGTAAGTCTGCTCTGGTCATCGTACCACCTGCTAACAGCAAGGCATCTGAGACACGAGGGGTAAGTGAGTTAATCGGATAAATCCCAGGTCGAGGGACTTCCCCACTAATCGAGACTTGAATTGGTCGCTGTCCTGCGAGTGACACTGCCACATTTGGCTTCACATAAATTCGACTTAACGCCAAGCGAATTTTTTCTTGCGCTTCTTGCAATGTCAAGCCTTGTAAGGAAATTGCTCCTACTTGCGGCAATAAAATAGTCCCTTCAGGACCAATAGGAGCTTGAAAATTCAATTCCGGACGCAGCCCTGTGAGTGATAACGTTACAAGTGGATCGGCGACAAAGCGATTCAAGCCCAAACGGATTTTGTTTTGTGCCTGTTGCAATGTTAAACCTTGCAGTTTTACGGTTCCCAATAGTGGCACCACAATATTCCCTTCTGGATTGATCGAGGCTTGAAAGCTCAAATCTGGAAACCGCTGAACTACCACCGAAACACTATCTCCAAATCCTAGAATATAGGTACCGGGAGGACGCTGAACTGATATACCCAGGACATCTCCGATCCCCAAGATGTAGGGGCTTAATTGTGGTGACGTTCCATCACTCACACCACTAGGTGTAACTTCCATGCTTGGTGGAGGCAACGGAGGTTGTGGTGACAATTGTCTTGGTGGAACAGCGTTTGGCAGTAGTGGTTGTTTGGGAAAAGGTTGTGGTGACAATTGTCCTGGTGGGACAGCACTTGGCAGTGGTGCTTGTTTTGGAAAAGGCAATGGCTGCTGAGCAACAACAGGTTGGAGAGCTGTTACTAAAAACTGAAGATTGACAAAACACAGGGCGCTAAAAGCACGCATAATACACTGAGAGTGACGCTTTCACTGATAACGGGTTGCGGGGAAAGGTTATTAGGACTTACGCAGAAGAGATCCCCCAACCCCCTTAAAAAGGGGGCTTTTAAATTCCCCCCCTTTTTAAGGGGAGCCAGCGAACTTCGGGGGGTTCCCCCCGTTGAGGCGACTGGCGTGGGCTAGTTCAGATCTAGGTTTCGGGCATGAGAGTGCGTAAGTCCTGTTGATATAACTTTGACGGAATGCCCTCACCATTTACAGGGATGGACCTTTATCTGGAGTCGAGTATCAAATTAGATTGGTTCAGGTCCAATTTTGGTGATCGTCAGCGTGTTAATGGAACTTAGACAAAAAATAGTCAAAAAAGAACCTCAAATGTATATACAGAGAAATTTTGACATCGGTTGACCTGATTTGTTGATATATCTGGGTTTCAGGCATTTTTAGGCATTTGGTGTATTTCCCTTGCCCTGTATAGTTTTGAGGCTTATTTCTTCATTAAAAATGTTTAAGTCCCACTAAGACAGTTTTATTTTTCCTTCCAGACATATTTTTGACAGATTTCGCACGCTTGCTTTGCCACCTCTGTTTCCGGATTTTTAAGGATAGGATGGTAGCGCAACCTGTTACACGCCACTTGGAGATAATCTTCCCCATTTTCGCTGGCGTGGCTGTGAATGTCCCATAACCTCACTGTTCCGTCACTACTG
>CAZZVG010000786.1:0-3978 GCA_964657295.1 Iningainema sp.
TTTCCATTCATCTTATTTCGTCGCTCGTTTTATGTTTGAACTTTACTGGCGATGGCTATGACATTAAATAATGACGAATAGAACTGCGACTACTCAACCGTAGTTAACTCCTCGTCAAAATCATCAACTAGGTTAGCTTGTCTATTTCTATCTATCTCTTGCTTAATGACTCTTTTTGAAAGCTCACGACTAACTACTTTTGCACGTTCATCAATGAACTTTTCAAAGTCGTCATTCCATATACCAAAATTATTCAAATCCTCTATTAAATGGGTTTTCATAGTATTGCTTAGATCAATATTTTCCTTCTGGAATTTAGCCATATATTTTGAGGGTGCTTTCGCTCCTATCTCTCTTTTGTTAAGAAAATCATCAACTATCGTGATATTTAAGATGTGATTTATGTAAAAAACTCCATCATCCTTCGTCTTCAAATATGCCTTTGGGAAAAAGTGGTGATAGTTTTTGCTGTTTGCTTGTTTTAGCCAATAATTACTAATATTGACAATCGAATTGTCATTGAAGGATTTTGGCTGATGATATGAATATATGCACAATATTGCTTTGATATAGCTTCTTGCAGCGCTAAACCATCCATTCTTTGTAATAAATTCTTCTGAGGTATCAATTGACCAATCGTAACTTGGCAACTCTCCAGAGAGAATTTTATCAATCCTTTTTACATCTTGCGCTAACTTACTCTCTACAGCAGATGAATACCGTCCAGACAACGAACATCTCCAGAAAAAGTCTTCTAAATACTTTTGCTTATCCCCAGTTGGCTTGTCTTTGTGATGAAAAAAGAAATATGAGAAAGGTATTATTAGTGCATTGTATGGAAGTAGCTGGGAAACTGGAATTCGGTAAGAACTTCTGAAGTATTCTACTGTCCGTTCAATGGAATCTATTGCCTTTGTCCAAACGTTAATAAATTCATTCTTGTCAAGTTTTAGAATGACCTGCCTTTTACATTCTTTAGAGAGAATTATAGAGACAACTTGAAGCACTGTAGCATCTGAAATTGTTTCATAATTTAAAGGCTTTAAACTATCTATCAATTCCTGAAATTTCTTTGTTAAATCAAAGTTATTCTCAGGGTCAAATGTTTTAGCTACCATAATCTCAAACAAAGATAATGGTTTTCCACCAACATTGATTCTCGTGAAAATTTCTGTGGCAATGTCTATAGGTGCATCCTTAACAAGGATTGTCGAGTATTGATAACTTTCAATTCTGTTCTTATATATTTTAAGCTTCTCATGATATTCATGAGGATATGACGCTAGAAGTATGAAATCCCCAGTCAGCAGTGCAAGAATACTAATTAGATTTTTTTCATTCTTTCCTTCAATGTCAGTGATAACAATCTGCTCGGACTCCTCTGCATCCAGATTAATAAATATTTTTGAGAAATCGTCTTCTCTACCATCTTCTCTTTTTAACGTAACGCCTCTTAAACTGGCAAATAGGCTGGTTAGTCTCTGCTGTCCATCTAAGACATAATCAACAAACTCACCTGATTCGGGATCTGGTAGTACTTGCTTCCCAATATTTCTGACTGACCGAAGTCTTTCTTTAGTTCTCCAAAGAATGAATGTGCCGATGGGATAGCCTTTGACAATACTATCAATTAGACCAGCAGACTTCTGCATTGTCCAAACGAAGTCTCTCTGAAATTGTGGAATTTTAATTTGTCCCTTTTCAATCTCGCCCACTAATGTTAAAAACGTTTTTGTTTGTGGTTCTGGCAACTTCATTGATAATTCCTAGATAGACTCTGTTATGTATTCGCGATTGTAACCTTCCTTGCTTTAATCAGCTAGTGTTAGTATTTCTATCCCATATTCCGCACTTCAAGATGTAGTATCTTGATATTCAAGAATAATTCCTGATAGTGGTCAAGTCTTAAGTATTAATACGGTTAATTATTGGTGATTTGTGATTGTTATCTAACCACCATTAGCCAGAGATTGGAAATCTACGTGTATTACACGATGAAGTGCGGAAAGTGGGTTCTATAGATTGAAATAAACAATCATTCAATGGGTTAACTCAAAAGCTGAGGTAATTTCTAGCAATTCATCTGTAATTGCAGTTTGGCGTTTTTGCTGAAATTGACGAGTAAACTCTGTGAGTCGCTCTGCGATGTTTTTCTCGGCAACTTGCATAGAAGCGAGACGGCTAGCATTTTCACTTGCGAGGGACTCACCAAAAGCACGATAGAGCAAGATAAAGAAATATTGTCGTAATAGAGACGCAACCAAAACATCGCTCGGCATCGTAAAAATTGGTAGAGTCCGCGATCGCCATGTTTCGCTTTCGATATGTAGTAGCCATTCACGATCAAGTGGCAACAGTTGCAGCTTGTACGGCTCGCATAACGTATTGGAATGTAAGTGATTGTAAAACAAGAAAATTCGGACAATTTGCTGGCGATCGCGCCATCTGGCAATGTGCAGCAAGATTTCTTGAACCATTGATGTGATCTCAGTTAGCGAGCCTGGCATGGCTAAAGTCTGCTCGATCGCATAGCCTGCGGTTTCTAAATGGGAGATAATTCTCGAGCCGACGGCAAAAACCGCCAGATGTTCGGGTGATATCTTCAACTTCTCTAATTCCGCGATCGCATAGCGGCTAATCTGTTCGTTAAATTGACCACACATCCCTTGCTCAGAGCCAAAGATAATCACGCCGCAACCACCAACATCGGCGTGTCGGGCACTATCGCCATTCCCCTGTTGGGTATGTGTTGCCTTCAACACGACATGCAAACCCATCTCGATTGTACGATTATACTCAGCGAGGGAAGTAACCGCCTGTTCGTACTGATGGATGTTTAACGCGGCTAATACTTTCATCATTTTCACCACGGCTTGCAGTTCTTCCGCAGTGTGGATTTGGCGTTGGAGAAGCTCAATAGATGACATAGCTACTCCTTTATATCCTTTACAACTGTCGCGATAGCAGTTTTGGCAGTCTCTAGTAAGACATCGCGATCAGCATCAGTCAATACGGCTCCGCTTTCGATTTGCAGACAAAGATCGGCTAACTGGGTGGATATGGCTTGGGTTATCGCCAGCTCTGCAATGGCAATTTTGGCGATCGGGACGGAATCGAGCAAGCCTGCGGTCACCGAAAGCATCACGGCTATTTGCAAAGCAGCCGACATCGGTGCATATTGCTTTTGTTTGAGCATCTCGCGCACCCGTTGCCCGCGTTCTAAAGTGATGCGAGTCGATTCTTCTAAGCGCGTACCAAAGCGAGAGAAAGCTTCTAGTTCTTCAAATTGAGAATAGGAAAGACGCAAATCTCCTGAAACAGCGCGATAGGCTCTTAGTTGAGTTTTGCCACCCACCCGCGAAACCGATTTACCAATATCGATCGCAGGCAATACTCCCTTTTGAAAGAGGATTGGTGAAAGATAAATCTGTCCATCGGTAATCGAAATTAGATTAGTCGGGATATATGCGGCAATGTTTTGTGCCTCTGTTTCGACGATCGGTAGAGCAGTTAAGGAACCACCACCTCGTTTGTCGTTGAAATGCGTAGAGCGTTCGAGTAAGCGCGAGTGAATATAAAAAATATCCCCTGGATAGGCTTCGCGTCCTGGTGGGCGGCGCATTAAGAGAGAGATTTCTCGATAGGTGCGGGCATGGTTGGTGAGATCATCGTAAACGATTAGCACATCGCGCCCTTGATCTGCAAAATATTCCGCCATTGCAGTCGCGGCATAAGGTGCGACATATTGCAAGCCCGGCGGCTTTTCTCCTGCTGCCATCACGACTGTCGTGTATGCCATTGCGCCCTGTTCATCGAGATCGGCAATTAGCTTGGCAACAGCCGCACTGCGCTGTCCGATCGCGCAATAGATACAGAGAATATTTTTGCCTTTTTGATTGATGATCGTATCCAGGGCGAGACCACTTTTACCCGTTTGGCGATCGCCTAAAATCAATTCTCTCTGTCCCCGTCCAATGG
>CAZZVG010000787.1:0-3977 GCA_964657295.1 Iningainema sp.
AAACATTGAGCAAACCTTTATTAAGTTTGGCTACAACGAGTGTCTTGATGCTTTCTTAGGATTCGGGCTATTCAAAATTGCCCGCCAGTCGGCTTTCCTCCCAGATCCCTTCTTCAACATCTTTGATCGGCTGCTGCAAGATGAAGCACGCCACATCGTGTTCTTCGTGAACTGGGTTGCTTATCTCCAGGCAAGCCGAGGTAGGGAAGCAAGCTGGCTTCGCGGCGTAAATTCAGTATGGAATTACGGCAAAGCAGTTCAAGGCATGTTGGGGCTAGTCACTCATAGTATTGAGCGTAGTGGTAATGATTTTTCAGCAACTGAAGCCAGTGTCTTCCTTGATGGCTTCAACCCAGAAATGCTGATTTCTACTTGTCTGCAAGAGAATGCACGCCGGATGAGTAGCTTTGATGACAGACTACTCCTACCCGAATTCTTACCAACGCTGGCTCAATTCGCACTATCTACTCTCAAACTCATACCTAAACGCCACCCCCAAAATTCCGAGAACCTCTTAAAGAAAGAAGGCGAATTCAATTAAAAATTAAAAATGCAAAATTCAACATTTTGCATTCTTTATCTACCGACAATTACTAGTAGTAGTCTGTCAAGTCAATGAAAGCCGGGTTAACACCACCAAGAAAAATCTCTTTCCCCCCCTGCTTCCCCTGCTTCCCCTAACCCGTCAATTTTAGGTTGACAGACTAGTAGAGGGGACGCGGAAATTAAAGATCCAACTCAGAATTGCTTGCTCTTGAGTTTTAGGATTTGGAAAATTGGGTTGTTGGGTGAGATTGACGCTGAGGCATGAGTCGGAAAATACGCAAAGCAATTTTGGCAAGTGTAGGCATCAGTTGCGGCTGGAGTAGCTGTTTGTCAAAGACGCTCAACCGCCGATTGTTTTCTTTAAGGCAAGTGGAGAGAAACAGTTCGGGAGTGAGATTATCAATAAAAGCACTAGCTCCAGTGGCCGTGAAACCCTCATTTTGGTCTTCAACTGAGCCACTAAAAGCTTTGACCTTACATTGCAACGCTCTACCGTAATGCCACATAGTCTTAACCGAACGTAGCGAATTAGCCATCACACCGCTATTCATTTCTTGGTAAGTTACCCAATTGACGAAAAACATGATGTGACGCGCCTCTTCCTCAAGAATTGGGTCGAAAATGTCAAACAATCCTTCCGGAAAGTAGCCTGCAGTCCTTGCAATTCCGAATATACCAAAGGCTAAGAAAGAGTCGAGACATTCTCCGAAGCCAAAGTCTATGAATGCCGTTTTGATGTTACTCGGAAGCACAGGTTCCGGAGGTTCAGAAATCTGAATGTCGTAATGGTTAATGAAAAATTTAATTAGTCTGCCGTGGCGGGATTCCTCCATCGCTTGAAGAGCGATGGCTTCTCGCAATAACGGATCACTGATTGTTGCCGCGAAGGCGCTAACCATCGCCCCAGCCTCTTGCTCTGTTTTCAGGGCTTCTCTCCAGAAGGGAATGCTGCGCACGCGTTCCAAACTTACACTATCGAGATGGGGCCAAGGGAGTTGCTCTGGCTCAAACTCTCGATGGCTGTCGATAAAGCTGCGGCAGAAAAGTTCCTTGTGGTTCTCACTTCCAATTTTCATAACTAATCCAAAATCTAAAATCGTTTTAGTTGTGTGCTGTTTTCAGTGTTAGGTTCTTACGCTCTTTCAGGTAAGAGAAAAACTCGCGCCCCTCACGCAAGCGACGCACTAACATTTGCGGATCTCTGAGCATTTCGCCTACAATCGGGATGATAGCTTTGGGTCTAAAGTAGAACTGACGGTACATCTGCTCGACTGCATCTTCAATTTCAGCACTTTTGAGATTTGCGTATTCCAGTGTAGACATTTGAATCCCGGAGTTAGCAACGAGGGAATTGTCGGTAAACCAGCCTTGTTCTTGAGCTTGGCGATAAAGTTCCGTACCTGGGTAGGGTGCGGCGATGGAAACTTGAATAGTGTGAGGACTCATCTCGCAAGCAAAGCGAATTGTTTCCTCAATCGTCTCGCGGCTTTCGTTTGGCAAACCGATAATGAATGTGCCGTGGACGGTGATGCCAAGTTTGTGGCAGTTCTGCATAAACTTCCGCGCCACCTCCAACTTAATACCTTTCTTAATGCCGTCGAGAATTTCTTGATTGCCCGATTCAAATCCCACCAGCAAAAGACGCAAGCCGTTGTCACGTAGTTGCTTGAGAGTGTCGTAGTCGAGGTTGGCACGGGCGTTACAGCTCCAAGTGAGCTTCAGTCGTTTCATGTGTTCGCTAATGGCGATCGCCCGCAGCTTATCGATTGTAAAGGTGTCATCATCGAACATGTACTCCCGCACGCGATCGCCAAATATCGCTTTGGCTTCGTCCATGTCACGCCCTACTGCCTCTGGACTTTTGGTCCGGTACTGGTGTCCGCCAATGGTTTGCGGCCAAAGGCAAAAGCTGCATTTTGCTGGGCAACCCCTTCCAGTATAAAATGAAACGTAAGGGTGCAGCAAGTAGCCTATAAAATATTTCGTAATATCTAGATCCCGCACATAAATCGGCAAGACACTAGGCATCGCATCCCAGTCGTGAATTAAGGGGCGTTCTTCATTATGACATATATTACCATTCTCGTCTTGGTAGCTCAGACCAAGGATCTGATCCCAAGGTTTGCCCTCTGCCAGTTCCTTACAGGTATAGTCGAATTCGTTACGACACACGAAGTCGATGACGGCGTTCTCTTGCAGCGTTTGCTCTGGTAAGACTGCTACATGCGCCCCAACAAAGCCAATCTGCACATTAGGATTGGTAGCTCTGATTGCCTTCGCACACTTTGCATCATTAGCCACCGAGGGCGTGCTGGTGTGCATGATAATCAGCTCGTAATCTTTGGCAATTTCTAATACATCTTCCACCGTTTGACCGTGTGGTGGAGCATCCACAAGCTTACTACCTGGTACAAGGGCGGCAGGTTGTGCCAGCCATGTAGGATACCAGAAGGAGGTAATCTCGCGCTTAGCTTGGTATCGCGAACCAGCACCGCCATCAAACCCATCAAAGGAAGGAGGACTAAGGAACAGGGTTTTCTTCACTAACTTCTCTCCTTAATTATTAAGCAGGGCAATATACCCTGCGCGCACGTTTTCATGTAATCTATGGGTTGTAAAAAAACCTGTGTCTCAGTTCCCAGCCAAGAAACCAGAACATTGACGAACTAGAGGCACAAAGCCACCTAAATTCCTCAACTTAGCTTTAAGTGAACTGTCTTGGGTACTAGTTGATTGTAGTTAGTCAGTTCAAAACCGCTCTTTACAAGAATTTCGCGGACTTTGGGACTTAACAGAGCATCAAGTTCTGCCTGACCCATGCCCCATGACCGATTCGTTTGCTCTTGAGCTAGAGCAATTTTGGGGTGGGAAAAGATTTCTACAAGGTCTGCCCGAATTTCGGGGATCAGACCGAGTAAGTATTCTTCGGTCATACACCCACCTTGAAGCCATCCATAAACTCGCTCGGAGAAGCTAATCCCTTTTGATTTGAGCAATCGCTTTCCGTAAAAATGAAGTCCAGTCATTATAGCAGACCAGACAAGCTTTATCAATAGATGACGACTGTCAAGGCTGAGATTCATTCTGAGTTCCTCGCAAGGAAGCCGGATGACTTTGATGTTAAATTCCTCCGCTAGTTCAACCAAAGTATGCAATGCAACTGGATTCAAGTGCATATCTACATGACCGTCAACGTGAGAAAGTTGCAGCCCTGTGGAGCGAAACTTTTCTAGCTGAGCACGGATTTCCAAAGGCAATTCCCGACGGGCAGCTGGGCTGAGGTGGTAGCGCACTCCTGCTAAATTAACTCTGTCGGAAAAGTTGCCGTTAGAGTCAACTAAGTGCGGAATTTGCTCTCTTGGCAGTACCGCCTGACCGCGACCTAGAACTAAGTGCAGCCCAACTGCCAGTTTTGGGTTAGCATGTGCTAG
>CAZZVG010000788.1:0-3976 GCA_964657295.1 Iningainema sp.
CCTCTCTCCCTCTCTCCCCCTCTCCCTAAACGGTAATCTTCGGGTGAGAAGGGAGTAAGATAATCCATAATCAAATTTTTGTCATAATGACCATCAAAACTTTTCCATCAAGTTCTCTCGCACTGCTACCATGTCTGCTGCAACTGTTCATAAATTGTCATGCGCCTGTATTGGCGAGTTCAATGTCACAAAGAATCCCTGATAACTTAAAAGTGAAGTCTAATGAAGTGCTGCTATTGAGTGCAAAAGGTAGAGGAGTACAAATTTACCAATGTCAGCCCAAGGCAGATGATCCTCGTCGGGTTGAGTGGAAGTTTAAGGCACCAGTTGCAGACTTGTTTAACAACCAAGGAAAAAAGATTGCCAGACACTACAAGGGGCCGACTTGGGAAGCTAACGGCAACAAGGTTGTTGGTAAAGTTCAGGCAAGTGCTAATTCACCCGACAGCACGGCCATTCCTTGGTTGTTGCTTACTGCCAAATCTTATAAAGGAAAAGGTTTTTTCACAAAAGTTACCAAAATTCAACGGATTGATACGGCAGGAGGCAAAGCGCCAAGGACTGGGTGTGACTCTTCACATCAAAATGTACAAGTGCGAGTCCATTACCAGGCAACCTACAACTTCTATGGTGCAGCACAAGTGAAATGGAATTAAGGTAGTCTAGTAGAGGTAGTATTTGTACTTACTTTTTAATTCCTTCTTTTCGGAGTTGTTCAACCAATGTATGTAAATCACCTGTGTTTAAGCGATAACTAAGAGGATGGGCGATCGCTCTTGCTGTACTTTGATACAAAGTTTCAATCTCAACTAAACCATTCTCACGCAAAGTCCGGCCAGTAGAAACCAAATCCACGATCGCCTCGGACATACCCGTAATTGGGCCTAGTTCCACTGAACCATACAACGGGACAATTTCTACAGGTAAATCCAGACTGTCGAAAAATTCGCGAGCGCAGTTCACATACTTAGAAGCAACCCGACTGTGAGGGGGTAATTCCAAAGCCGAACGATAATGACTGGATTGTTTGACTGCCACCGACATTCGACAATGCCCAAACTGCAAATCAACTAAGTGAGCAACTTGTGGCTTTTTCTCTTGCAGCACATCGTAACCAACAATACCTAGCTGTGCTTGACCGTATTCTACATACACAGGTACATCCTGTGCCCGCACCAACAAACCTTTCGCTTTCCCAGTGGCATCGGGAATTTGAAGTTGACGGGTACTTGAATCTAAAAAAGCACTAAAATCCAATCCCACAGATTGTAACAGAAAGATGCTATTTTTAAGAAGTTCGCCTTTCGGTAGGGCAACAGTAAGCATAAGTAGCTCTCAGCAATCAGTGGTCAGCATGATCATCATAGCCGAAAGCTGATACAGTATTTTTATTCTCGTAGTAAAAAACATTATGCGTTGGGCTGCTAGCAGTCAAGTATAGCGAGAAGATGCGAATTTTAGTTGTTGATGATGAAGTGGAACTCATTGACCCCTTGAGTCGCGTGTTAACTCGTGAGGGATATAGTGTTGATGCAGTTTACGAGGGGACAAGTGGCAGCCAACTTGCCCAAGATGGTAGTTACGATCTACTGATCTTAGATTGGATGCTGCCCGGAAAAACTGGGTTGGAGATTTGTCAGGAATTGCGACGGCAAGGCAAAAGCACGCCTGTTTTGTTTCTGACGGCCAAAGATACTTTAGATGACAGAGTGGAAGGTTTAGATGCAGGCGCGGACGACTATTTAGTGAAACCTTTTGAACTGCGGGAGTTATTAGCAAGAGTGCGTGCTTTATTGCGTCGTTCTGCCCAAACTACTTATGGTATAGCAACCTCAAGGTTAATTGCTGCTGATTTAGAACTTGATTGCGAAAACCAAGTCGCTTACCGCCAAGGACAAGTCCTACAGTTATCGGAAAAAGAAAGCCAGCTGCTGCAATACTTTATGGAACATACTGGACAATTATTGACTCACGCGCAAATTATGCAACATCTGTGGCAAGCGGGCGGACAACCTAGCAGTAATGTGATTGCGGCGTTAATTCGCTTACTTCGACGTAAGATTGAGATTTCTGACAATATGCCGTTGATTTACACTGTTTATGGTAAGGGCTACCGTTTTGGCTGTTCTTCGGTGGAATGACAGCAATGAATGAGTCGCACGCAAAGACGAGCCAGCACTGAATGAGTGTTTCCCGCCGTAGGTGACTGGCGTCGCAAAGGCATAAAGGCACAAGGAATTGTTGTTTAGTTATTTTGAAAAATGTAAGTTTATACCGACTTTCAGCAATGCTGGTATTTCTTTTAAATTTTCCTCTATCGGGGAATTTTTCGTTGTAGAAAGTTTTCTATCCCGTAATTGCTGGCGAATATATTTGTATGTTGATAAGTTTAACGGTAGCATAATATCTTGAATCTTTTTCCAGCCTTGGCGCTGATTGCTGATACCCATGTCTTGTAATAGTTGTTCGAGGTAATGGAAGTTAAAGGGTGTCAGGCATGTTCCATTAGATGGAAGATTAGATTGTTGGTACCTCCAGAGCTTTTCTGCTTTTATGACTTGATACATTTCCTCAGGTGATGGTGTTGCTAAATTGCCTTTGACAGACTCTGCTAACCACCAAGATCCCATCTCTGATGTTAACTGACAAAAGAAACTGCTGTTGTAGCCGACAAAACCTAGATTTGGGATATCAGGGTGAATAAGATTGCGGTAGAGGTGGAAATAACCCTGCTCATCCATGACTAATCGACGGTATTTCTCTTCTAGAAAGGGGATGTGTTGGCGGAATCCAGTGCCAAAAATGACTACATCTGCTGGCAATGGTTCACCGTTGGCTAAAAATACGCCTCCAGGGACAAATTTAGCTATGCTTGTCTGTTGAGAGCGAATTTTGCCAGAAAGTACTTGCTTGTAGAAACCTTGCGGAGCTAAGCCAATACTACATGTGATTGATTTAACCAATGATTCTTTCGGCAGCATCCCACAACGCTCAAGACGAAACTGGCGTCGCAAAAGCATCTCGTTTGTCCACCAAAAGGCTGATACTAGGGGCTTTCCTACGGTATGTAGCCATCTTTCCACTCCTTGCAGTTGACGGTAGGGGAAAAAAGCTTCTGTAAACCGCGCTAGCAACAGGTACTTGTAGTTAATTAAACCGAGAAAAAACCTGGGAATCTTCCAATCGGCTTTACGGAATATGAGAGTACATTCAGAGGCGTTGGCAGCGGCAAAAGTGGCGATATCACATGCAGATTTACCAAAGCCCACGACGATGACTCGTTTCCCTTTGATGACTGAGGAGTCGTTAAACTCACTGGAATGAAGTATTTTTCCTCCAGATGCTGTAAACTCTTCGTTTCCTGGTATATTAGGAATATTTGAGATGTTGAAAGTCCCGTTGCATACTAGAACAAAGTCAAATTCATACTTATGTTCTATTGGAAAGCTGTGGCGATCGCTTTGAGTTTTGGTAGTAACAACCCATTTTGGGGAGCATTCAGTCTTTCTTTCAACATGAGTGACTTCTGTTCCCAACTGGATTTTTTCTAAAACGCCAAAGTGTTGGGCGTAGGATTCGAGGTAATTTCGCATTTGTTCCCCTGTCGGCCATTCAGGGTAAGATGCAGGCATTGGATAATCGGAGAAAGCGTATGCATCTCGCACAGTCTGAGTCGTAACTCCTGGATATGTCCTCGACTTTTCCCACACCCCGCCAAGTCCTTTTTGCTTCTCGAACAGGGTAACGTCGTAGCCTTCTTCCAAAAAAGTCTTAGCTGCCACCAAACCGCTGATTCCAGCCCCAATGACGCCTACTTTTCTGATGTTCATTTTTTATTTACGTAATTTCTTTAATTTTTTTTTAAATTAACTTTGCTTGCTCACTCTTGGCTTGAGTATGTATACTTAACTTATGAAGACACAGATCCCCGTTAGGTGACCGAACAAGGCAAAAGTTAAAAGTTAAAAGGCAAAAG
>CAZZVG010000789.1:0-3969 GCA_964657295.1 Iningainema sp.
GACTGGCGTGGGCTAGTTCAGATCTAGGTTTCGGGCATGAGAGTGCGTAAGTCCTATATGTAAATTTTTCACCATAACCATAAAACGGCTGAATGCCTACAATTGGCTGAATCAACTGAGATACAGCATAATCGCCGTTTGTAAAATATTCTTGAACTATAGCAAACCCAAGAAAGCTGATGTGGGCTTTTCGCTCTCAGAAGGAATGGTAGCTTTATTTCGGCTACGTTGTACTAATACACGGATCGGGGAAATAGAGTTCCCATCCTAAACAGCTAAAACTCTCGTATTTCAAGCTTTTTAATTTTTAATTCCGCTTTGCTGTACTAGTTGTTTATCTTTGTATGCAAATTCTACCAGTAATAGTGCATAAATGTTAGGATTGCCACAGAGAGAGAATAGCGAAGAAAGAAGGGAAAGAAATTGAATGGGAGAATTTGAGAAGTCAATATCCTTTGATGGAAGGGATATTCGACTGAAAGTTGGCAAACTAGCTCCCCAGGCGGGTGGATCTGTGTTGATAGAATCTGGGGACACAGCAGTTTTGGTAACAGCTACGAGATCAACAGCTAGAGAAGGCATTGATTTTCTTCCCTTGACAGTGGATTACGAAGAAAGACTGTATGCTGCGGGTAGAATTCCCGGAGGAATGTTACGACGGGAAGGGCGTCCGCCAGAGAGAGTGACTCTCATAAGTCGTTTGATAGACCGTCCGTTGCGTCCCCTATTCCCATTATGGTTGCGAGATGACTTGCAAATTATAGCATTAACGCTCTCGATGGATGAACTAGTGCCGCCTGATGTACTGGCAGTAACTGGAGCGTCGATCGCTACCCTCATGGCTGGAATACCCTTTAATGGACCTATGGCTGCAGTACGGGTAGGCTTAGTGGGAGATGATTTTATTATTAATCCCACTTATGCAGAAATTCAAGCCGGAGACTTGGATCTGATCGTGGCAGGTTCACCAGATGGTGTGATCATGGTGGAGGCGGGAGCCAGTCAGTTGCCAGAAAGAGATATTATCGAAGCGATTGATTTTGGCTACGAAGCAGTCCAAGATTTAATCAAGGCACAGCAAGATTTAATTAAGGAACTTGGGTTGCAATTGGTCTATGAAGAACCACCAGCACCAGATCTGACGTTGGAAAATTACATACGCGATCGCGCTAACGATGATGTGAGAAAAATCCTCTCACAGTTTGAGTTAGATAAACCAAGTCGGGATGCGGCGTTGGATGTAGTTAAAGATACAATTAAAACAGCGATCGCCGAACTACCCGAAGAAGATCCGATCCGTGTTGCCGCTGCCGCAAATAACAAGGCAGTTGACAATACCTTCAAAGAAATCACGAAAAAGTTCATGCGCCGCCAAATCGTTGAAGATAACATTCGAGTTGATGGTCGCAAGCTAAATGAAGTACGTCCGGTTTCTTGTGCTGTTGACATCTTACCTAAGCGAGTTCATGGGAGTGCTTTATTTAACCGGGGACTCACCCAAGTGTTATCTGCTTGTACTCTGGGGACGCCGGGAGATGTGCAATTCTTAAACGATGACTTGCAACAGGATCAACACAAACGTTACATACATCATTACAACTTCCCACCTTTTTCTGTTGGGGAAACGAAACCGATGCGTGCACCAGGACGGAGAGAAATCGGTCATGGTGCGCTAGCAGAACGATCTTTATTGCCCGTAATGCCATCGAAAGAGCTATTTCCCTACGTGATTCGGGTGGTATCAGAAATCCTTTCTTCCAACGGTTCCACATCGATGGGTTCAGTGTGCGGTTCCACATTGGCGTTGATGGATGCAGGCGTACCCATTTCCAAACCTGTCAGCGGTGCGGCTATGGGTTTGATTAAGGAAGGTAACGAAGTCAGAGTCCTGACTGACATTCAGGGTATCGAAGATTTCTTGGGAGACATGGACTTTAAAGTTGCTGGGACGGACACTGGGATTACCGCCTTGCAAATGGATATGAAAATTTCTGGTTTGTCGATGGAGGTGATCGCCCAAGCCATTTATGAAGCCAAAGAAGCGCGGTTGCATATTTTGGAGAAAATGCTCCAAACTATTGATAAACCACGCAATGAGATGTCACCCTACGCCCCACGTTTGTTAACCATCAAGATTGATTCAGACATGATTGGTCTGGTTATTGGTCCGGGAGGCAAGACGATTAAGGGAATTACGGAAGAAACAGGTGCCAAAATTGACATCGAAGATGATGGCACGGTGACAATTTCTGCGATCGATGAAAATAAGGCTAAGAGAGCCCGTAACATTATTCAAGGCATGACACGGAAGCTCAATGAAGGTGATGTTTACGTAGGATCTGTGACGAGGATTATACCTATAGGGGCATTTGTGGAGTTTCTACCCGGTAAGGAAGGAATGATTCACATTTCGCAATTGGCAGACTACCGTGTTGGTAAAGTCGAGGATGAAGTCGCACTTGGTGATGAAGTGATTGTCAAAGTGCGAGAGATTGATAGTAAAGGTAGAATCAATCTCACCCGCTTGGGTATTCACCCAGATCAAGCGGCTGCGGCGAGAGAAGCTGCAACTGTAAATCACTAACTAGTACCAAGTTGTGGAATTCGCTCATTCAATTCGTCAATATTGCTGAGCTTTTGTGACTATTTTGAATGGTAGCTTGATTTCCACTTTCTAGGTACTAGATACTGGGATTTTAGATTTTTAGATTGAACACAAATCTAAAATCCTCTTTAGTATTAGTTTTCGATCTATAGCAGTCCTAAATGACTTGTCAACAACCCGACTCACTTCATAAGGCTTTGGACAAGGCATCGTAGAGGTTCCTCACCTTGTGATCATTTGCACTCAAGATGGAGTATCCCGGAGAAATAACCGTCTTAAGGGAAGATTTCTTCAATTCTTTAGGATCGGTATACTCAATGTATGTTAAGTAATTGTAAAAGTACAATTAGTTAGCCTTAACATAAGCCTTGACAAAAAGCATGGTGAGTGCTAAGAGATTACCAGAAACTACTGCCCACGTCAGGATCACCCGTCAATCTTGGCAAAACGGCTTGTTAGAAGGAGAAGTTAGAGCAGGCGATTATGAGTGGCAATTTCAATGGCATTTTCGTCGGGGAGAACTGTCAGTTAAGCCGTCTCAAGGGCGTGCTTTGATTAAAGAACCTCTTGGTCGCTTCTTAGAACAACGTGATTACCAGCTTGAACCAGGTGGAGATTATGCTTTTACAATTAGAGCGGAACTATAAATAAGACGCAAGAAATTGAAAAAGTATCCACTAACAATTAACAATTAACAATTCACAGATGACTAATCCTACTCTTCGCGTTGTTGCCCGTATTGTTGCTTTACCTGAGAAAGTAGAAGCGCTGAAAGCTGTACTCCTGGAATTAGTTGAGCCAACTAGACATGAATCCGGGTGTATTCAGTATGAACTCTTACAAAATCAGTCTGACCCAACAGACTTCACCTTTGTGGAAGAATGGACTTCTCATGATGCCCTCAATACTCATTCAGTGTCAGCTCACATGAAGGCAGGAGGAGCTAAACTAAAAGGCTTGGTAGCGGCTGAACCAGATATCCGTCAATACAATCTGTTAGCGTAGGTGATTGGAGCTGCTGACTGATGTGCATATATCCGTAATTCGCTTTTTTGCTATTGAAGAAATTTATAGTCAATTCTCTAAATGTCAAAGAAAGTATGAGACGGATATTAGCTATTTTCGGTCTTGGTGCCGCATTGGGCATGGCAGTACTACCACCAGCAGATGCCATCGCAGCTGCTAATGTGATTATTATTCCAGGTGAAAGCATCGGGCAGACACACCTTGGCAGCAATGGTGCTTACTACCTGAAAAAACTCCCCAAACCTGATGCTACAGATGTGGGCATGTCACAATTTCGAGGGGTTTGGAGCTGCTGACTGATGTGCATATATCCGTAATTCGCTTTTTTGCTATTGAAG
>CAZZVG010000790.1:0-3964 GCA_964657295.1 Iningainema sp.
TTATTCGCGGGTGCCTATCACGGTCAGATTGATGAAGTCTTGGTGAAATCCAACCGCAGCGAGAAAAGTATTCCGACCGCGCCAGGCATTCCCGGCGAAAGTGTAGCCAACATGCTGGTGCTCGAATACGGCTCGCAATATGCGCTCGATGTGATTCGGCGGCGCAGCGAGGATATCGCTGCCGTACTTGTGGAACCGATCCAGAGCCGCCATCCCGAGTTGCGTCCAAAAGAGTTTCTTCAGCAACTGAGGCAATTGACAACAGAATCAGGGATAGTTTTAATATTTGATGAGATAATTACAGGTTTCCGGGTTCATTTAGGTGGTGCGCAGGCTTGGTTTGGTATTGAAGCCGATATAGCTACCTATGGAAAGATTGTCGGTGGAGGTATGCCAATTGGTATCATCGCAGGTAAGGCTATCTACATGGATAGAATCGACGGTGGTATGTGGAACTATGGGGACTTATCTTATCCTGAAGCAGAGGCAGAAAGGACATTTTTTTCTGGCACTTTCTGTAAGCATCCGTTAGCTATGGCTGCTGCACGAGCTGTACTTAAGCGTCTTAAGGCTGAAGGACCTGCTCTTCAGGAACAGTTGAATCAACGCACATCGCAGTTCGTCGAAACGCTGAATACTTACTTTGAAGCTGATGAAGTACCCATCAGACTTGCTAATGTTGGTTCAATATTTAACTCTGTTCGTTTTGGAAATTCAGCTTCCTCGGTTAGTTCTGATGTTTTAGAGAAGATGCGGCTGATAAATTTATTACTATATCATCACCTTCTCGGTAAAGGAGTTTACCTGCGTTCATCATTACATGCACTATCCACAGCCCATACAGATGAAGACCTTGATTTCATTATTCAGGCTATTAAGGATAGTGTAAGGGAACTCCGAGACGGAGGTTTCTTGCCTAATCACTCTGAGAAATTAGCAAAAGCATAAAAGCTTTTTCAAAGAATAGTAAATAAACTAGCAGAAAAGCGCAATTTTTGACGGGGAATAATTTCCCGATGATCGCGTGCCCCATGTAAGACAGCCATTTGCTTTGTGATCTGTGATTTTTGGTCAAAAAACGGGGTGAGCACCCTCTGAAGATGAACCTATGTCGATTGAGGAAAACTGAATCAGGCGATCGCTCATGTATGTAATTATGTCGCCTAATCGTTCCCAGTTGCTACTATTATTTGTAAGGGCAATTGTCAGGTTTGGTGGAAGAAGCGGCACGAATGTAGTACCAAAAGCAAAAAGTAGATAGGCATGGGAGCAAACAAGGAGCAGGGTTACCAACACGTGCAGCAAAAACTGTATTGACTATAACAGAATTGGTATTAAAATAATTTAGTCAACAGTATACAATTAACAAACTGATAACTGGTCACGCAAAACTGTTACTAGAGGAGGTACTATGGCAACGATGGGAAAATATTGCAAAGCATACCCAATTCAGAAATTGAGACAGTTCAGTCAGTGGACTGAGAATGCAAAAAATACGAGGAACGAAAAAGAACAAAAGGATGGTAAGGAAGCCGAAGTGAATAGAACACTCACTGAAGAAGACTTTCTATATCTCCAAGAAAACTATTTAGTCACAGATGGGGTTTTCAAGGACGAGAACATCATTTTCGATAATGTGACTCCCGAATGGAAAGAGTTTTGCCACAAGACCCTCGCGTTTGAGATTCCAGTTTACGAACCTGTGAAAGTACAAGCATCAGCAAATCAAGACAAAAGCGATTCTTAATTAGGAAATATTTTCATGAACGAGTTAGTACAAAGATTGTCACAAGGAGAACATCCTGTCGAAGCAAGCTTAAAACCCGAAAAAACAGCTGCAGCATTCAAAGAAAGTATCGACCGAGGGTATGTACATATCAAATTCACGAATACTAAGGGAGGAACTGACTTAGGAGTTCAACTCGACTCAGAAGCATCTAATCTAAGTAAAGCTGACTTCTTGAACCAAAAGGGTCAGGTTCACATAGTTGGGAACCTGACTCTGAACTACGTAAAAGTTCGATGCATCGCAGATATTGACCTGGCAACCTTAGACGGAAAGGGACACCTTGAACCAATAGAAGGGTAATAGATTGGACGTGAAAATTAATTATGCGTTCGTGGAAACCCTTGCTAGGGGCGAGGAAAGCTGTTGACCCATACATCATTTCTGGAGAGGTCTAATAGCATTTTGGATTTTGGATGAAGATGCATAGTGTACAATGCATAACCCATTAACTAATTCGAGATAAATTATGTATCAAGACGACAAAGAGGACACGACGATTTACAAAGTTGTAGTCAACCACGAAGAACAGTATTCCATTTGGCCAGCTGATCGAGAGAACGCACTGGGGTGGAAAGATGCTGGCAAAAGTGGTCCCAAACAAGAATGTCTCGATTACGTCAAAGAAGTTTGGACTGACATGAGACCGCTGAGTCTTCGGAAAAAGATGGAGGAAGCTACCGACAATCAGTAGAAACACATTGAAGTTCCACGTTTATTCGTAGTGGTCGTCCTTTGTTATTAGTCATTAGTCATTTGTATTTATACTAGACAAAGGACTAATGATTAATGACAAATGACAGTCATAACAGAAAAAAGTGCAATGCGCTATTGTTAGATGATGAATACCACACAGATACATAAATCCTGCGTTACTTGTCCCATCCCTAATCCTCAGGCTTCGGTGCGGTTATTTTGCTTTCCCTACGCAGGGGGCAGTTCTCTAATTTATCGTACATGGTCTAACAGCTTACCCAAAACTGTAGAAGTATGTTCTATCGAATTGCCAGGACGAGGAACTCAGATGAAATTGGCTCCTGTCTCGCGGATAGAACCCTTGGTTGAGGCTCTAGCGATCGCCCTCCAACCACATTTAGACAAACCATTTGCCTTCTTCGGTCACAGCATGGGTGGGCTTGTCAGCTTTGAGCTTGCCCGTCTACTTCGTAGAGAATATAATATTAGTCCTATTCATCTATTTGTATCTGGTCGCCGTCCCCCTCAAATCCCCAACCCAAAGCCACCCATCCACGCCTTACCAGAGGCTGGGTTCATAGAGGAATTGCGTCGCCTCAATGGTACGCCAAAAGCAGTACTCGAAAATGCCGAACTAATGCAGCTTCTTATCCCCATCCTGCGGGCAGATTTTGCCGTCCTTGAAACTTACGTTTATGCTCCTGAACCCATACTCGACTGCCCCATTACTGCTTTTGGGGGCTTACAGGATGAGGAGGTTAGTTTTGATGAACTCCAAGCCTGGCGGAACCAAACAAATGCGGCTTTCTCTCAGCAGATGTTTCCAGGAGATCATTTCTTCCTGCACTCAGATCAATCACTCCTGTTGCAGTCTCTTTCTCAAGGACTGCACCGAATACCATTTAGTAAAGTTGAACTACCGTGACCAACCCCAAAGGGCTATGGACACGGATTCTAAGAAGTCTTAGTTTTCGACTCCCTAGCATCCCCGTCAAAACTATCAAACAGGTTTAATTGTGTATACTGAACTTCAGGCACTTTCCTCTGAGACTTAGCACGAGACTTTAACTCAGGGGGAGTGCTTTTAACTTTCACTAACAACAACTGCCGCCTTTTAACTGTTGACTTAGCAGGGTTCCTAGACTCATCCCTCGGTTCGGATGATGCTTCCTGACTAGCAGGCTTCTTAGGCGTAACTTTCTCGCTGACCACGAGTAGAGAATCTATTCCAAGCTTTTGTTTACCACGGTAAGCCTGATTTTTTGCCCCATTGGTGTCGGCATCGTCTGCATGACCGCAGGCTTCACAGATAAACTTTTCTTGATCCCGATTCGCAGAGCTAATGTAGTGACACTCTGAACATTCTTGGGACGTATATTTGGGGTCAACCTCTATCACAAGGTTGCCTAATTTAGCTGCTTGATGCTTGGTTTTTTGACGTAGAGAATACCAAGCTGCATCAGCTATTGCTTTACTTAAACC
>CAZZVG010000791.1:0-3962 GCA_964657295.1 Iningainema sp.
ACTTGAAAAGTTTTTGGAATCAGCTTTTGCTTGTAGAATAAATCAACGACTTGCTGTTGTTCGGCAACAAATTCATCATTCATATTGAACACACCAAAGTAAGGACGCCGTTTTAAAGAAAATTCCCACGCATCTGGTTTATATTTGGTCTGGTGTGCCAGTAGTTTGGCAACCTCATTGGGATTTATCTTTGCCCACTCTTCTGCGTTCCGTTGCTCTTCCAAAATGACTTTAACGAGGTCAGGGTGGTTTTTGGTGAAATTTTGCGTAGCGATGTAAAAGGCGCGTTGAGGTGCCACATCAGAACCTCTGACCAAAACATGAGCAGTATGATTCAACTCTCTAGAGGCAAGATAGGGATCGCTAATCGGCAAAGCATCAATATTGCCGCCTTCAAAGGCAGTGGTGCTATCGGGAATCGTCAGGTAAACAGGTTGAATATCTTTTAGTGTTAGCTTTGCACTCGCTAAGGCTTTCAGCACAAAGTATTGCAGCGCCGTTCCCTTCTGAATCGCCAATTTTTTTCCCTTCAAATCGGCAAGGGTTTTGATGGGAGAAGAAGACGGCACAATGATTGCCTGAGCGCCTGCGTTAGAACCAGTCGCAGCAACATAAACAATCGGATTTCCGCCAGCTTGAGCAAAAACGGGTGGTAGGTTCCCCACATTTCCAATGTCAATACCGTTTGCTGCCATTGCTTCCATCATGGGGGGCCCTCCTTGGAAGGATACCCACTTAACTTGGATGCCTTGTTTAGACAGCCGCTTTTCCAACAACCCCCGCGCCTTGAGTAAATTGAGCCCTGGTGTACCGTTCTGATGACCAATATTGATCACCTTTGGCTTTGATGGATTACCATTTTGTGCTATCTGAGAACTATTGTTTTGTGAGCTATTCTGGGAGCTACAACCTCCCAAAGTGAGGAGCCACGTTAAGAAGCTTGTAGCGATCGCCAGTAAGACATAGCGACGGGTTTTCATAACTTATATATTAAATACTGTAAGCTTATCAAGTAATCGTATTTTACAAATGAATGCAGATTACCATAGACAATGGCAGTAAATCAAGTGTGAAAAAAATGTAAAAATCCTTATCCCTGGAGTTTAGGGAAGCAATTAGCTAAAATATTCAAATGTTATGCATTTACTACGAACAATCTGGTTACGTTATGTCAGACCCGTCTAGGTTACAGAGCTTGCTTTTAGACTGATTGTTTCAGCGACATCTGGACGATCCAGAGTTTGTCGCAATTGTTCAGCAAGATTTGGCTGTTGGGCAACATCGTAATCCGAGCAATCATCTTGCTTATTTTACGCTTTGCCAATCTCTGTAGCCTCAGTAACCTCAATCAATTTTCCGGTCTTGACATCATAAATGTATCCATAAATGGAGATTTCACGAGGAACTAAGGGATGGAAGCGAATGCGCTTAACATCTGCACGGACACTTTTTGCTTGGTCATCAATGGTGAGCCAATCGATATATTCTCCTTCTGTCGAACCAGATCCCTCACCATTGTCATGCCAGCCAGTGTCATCAAGGGTAGCAGTTTTGAGGCTACTGGCTAGCAAATCCCGTATAGTCCGATCTGTAAAGGTTTCCATACCACATTCAGTGTGGTGGATGACAAACCACTCGTGAGTTCCCAAGAGCTTATAGGAGATAACTAGAGAGCGAATGGCATCATCACTAGCACGTCCCCCAGCATTACGAATCACATGAGCATCCCCTTCCGCTAATCCAGCAAATTTGGCAGGATCTAGACGAGCATCCATACAGGTCAGAATCGTAAACTTTCTAGCGGGAGGAAGAGCTAGTTGACCTTTATCACCAAAGTTTTCGGCATAAGTTTGGTTTGCAAAGAGTACTTCTTCTAAAACTTGGCTCATTGATTTTCTACAACTAAAGTTACGATAAATACTTTACCAAAAAAAAGGTAAAAATTGCTGTATTACGACCAAATTACCGTATTTTGATCTAAAATGATCGTAGTCAATACTTAAAAGCAAGTTTAATGTCCATTTATCCTCCCAGGAGCAATTAACGACATTCCTCGTCAAAATGTGTAGATTTGAAGAGGTTTAGTTTACGCCTTCATTAGGAATCAATTTAATGGCACACCTATTTGAACCGCTTACCATTGGCTCAGTCACTTTTCGCAATCGCATTGCCGTTGCACCTATGTGTCAGTACTCCAGTACAGATGGCTATGCTAATGATTGGCATTTAGTTCATTTAGCTAGTCGTGCAGTCGGTGGTGCTGGTTTAGTGCTGACTGAGGCGGCGGCAGTGGAAGCGCGAGGACGCATCAGCCCGCAAGATTTAGGAATCTGGTCAGATGGGCATATTGAGGCGATCGCAAAATGTGTAGCACTTATTCATAATTTGGGTGCGATTGCTGGTATTCAACTTGCTCATGCTGGGAGAAAAGCTAGCACTGCAGTACCTTGGGAAGGAGGAAAAGCCCTTAATGAATCTGCTGGCGGTTGGCATCCTGTGGTTTCTAGCAGTGCCATTGCTTTTAGTGAAGATCACCCGATACCTGAAGCTTTGAAGATCGAAGAAATTCAGCAAATTATTAGTGCTTTTGTGCAAGCTGCTAAACGTTCTGTAGAAGCTGGCTTTAAGGTGATTGAAATTCACGCGGCTCACGGCTACTTGTTGCACCAGTTCCTCTCAACTTTTAGCAACCAACGAGAAGATGAATATGGAGGTAGTTTTGAGAACCGTACCCGTTTTCTCAGAGAAGTTGCTCAGCGAGTGCGAGAAGTTTTACCAGAAGGTTATCCTCTATGGGTACGGATTTCTGCAACTGACTGGGCAGAAAATGGCTGGGACATTGAACAAAGTATCGCCCTCTCAGATAAACTCAAATCATTAGGCGTGGATTTAATTGATTGCTCGAGTGGTGGTAATTTACCACATGTCAAAGTTCCCTCTGGTCCCGGTTATCAGACTGTGTTTGCTTCACGAATCCGCAATGAAGCAAATATCCTGACAGGGGCTGTGGGTTTAATTACGTCTCCAGAACAAGCTGACCATATTATCCGCACAGGTCAGGCAGATATAGTGTTGCTGGCGCGGGAACTGCTACGCAATCCTTACTGGCCTTCAGTTGCGGCTAAGAAATTAGGACAGAATAAAGTTTGGCCCGTGCAATATGAGCGAGCTTGGCTGTAACCTTGCCGCGAGCAGTTAAAGACATCTTATGAATAAACGGCGAGACAACGTCCCCTTCGATCCTTACTACTTTGAGAAGCTGGCATCTAAAGGCATAACCTTTTTGCTCGCAGACACCTTCACCCACATCTTCCAAACGAATCACTGGTGTGGAGCTGATTCACTTTCGGGAGAAGGTGCTGCTAGGAGGCAAACGCAACAGATCGAAGCTGAACTTCCAGCACTACTGAAGACATTACAGGTGGAGGTACTCCTTGACCTACCGTGTGGAGACTTCAGTTGGATGCAGTTCGTAGACTTGCCAATTTCACGTTACATAGGCGCAGATATTTTACCCGAACTCATTGCTCTTAACCAGAAGCGGTGCGATGCGTTGCAACGGCTAATCAGCGATCACCAACAAAGATATGAGTTTGTGACACTGGATTTGACAAGCGAGCCTCTACCAAAAGCAAACCTATTATTATGTCGAGACTGCTTTGTGCATCTTTCAATAGCCAACATTTCCTCTGCTCTCAATAATATCAAAAGGAGCCAGATTACTTATCTGCTAACAACGACTTTCCCCGATTGTCAGGAAAACGAAGATATCACGACAGGGGACTGGCGCTTGCTAAACTTGGAGAAACCACCTTTTAATTTTCCCAAACCTTTACGACTGATTAACGAGCAATGTAGCGAGTCCGGTGTTCTGTATCGAGATAAAAGCTTGGGATTGTGGCTCGTAGAGGATATTCCTCTGAATTAAGTTGGATCGCAAATTTTCGTACCTGCTAATCATA
>CAZZVG010000792.1:0-3954 GCA_964657295.1 Iningainema sp.
ATAAATGCCGGGGACTAGGTAGAATTGGCTTTAAGAACTCCGAAGGAAGTTGGTGAGTAGAAACTTGCTCTGGTGTTAGCACAAAGAAATGGTTAGCTCCTGTAGCCAGACCCCGTTTGATGGTGAATAAATCCGATAACTTCTGCTGACAATTGGAATGGATGCTACTACACACCAAGCCAAACTTAGTCCACTTAGCATTTTGCTGTAGCACATCCACTGAAATCAGCTCTTTCACATTAGGATTTGTCAAACTACCGCCATAAGAGAACTCTACAACATGATTAGCTGGTGGCAAAGCCTTCTTAAACCAAACTACTGCTGAAGATACAAGTGCATCTTCAAACTGCACATCATGAGGATAAAAACGATGAATACGTAGTAAGGTAACGCAATTTAGCAGATAATCTTTAATTTGCCGTCCATAATTTACATCCATAAATCCACTGGGAATCAGCCAACCAGCTAAACCGTTATCAGCCATCCATGCATCTGAGATACAGATAAAATGGCAGTAAAGTCCGGCTAACCCACTTAGCTTTACGCCAGTTGTTTGCTCTGTTTTATATTGCAACCGCAGCTTCTCAACCTTGCTCAAATGATGATGTCGGACATACGGCGGATTGCAAATGAGCAAGTTAGCTTTTGCTTCAAGAGAGTTGGGGGGTGTTGTCTGGGTGAAGTCAGTGATATTCAACTTTAGCGGTGTGTGACCCCAAAGCTTTATAGCTTCAATTGCGTAGTAAGGGTCAATTTCATAACCAACTGCTTCAACAATTTGTGATTGTGGAAATCTCTGTAATAATGCCGAATAGAAAGAGCCAGTCCCAAAAGCCGGATCAAGAAAACGGATGAGGAGGTCTAATGGTAATAGCGCACTAGCATATTCTAGAATATCTACTGCCAGTGCAGTTGGTGTAGCAAATTGACCAAGCTTATTTCTCTCAATTTGGGTTTTGGCTTCATCAAGCTGGTTTTGAAGCAAAACTCGTGCTTTTTCCATCGCTGACATTACAGTCATGCTTCACACTCCAAACAGCGTTAAATCATCAATGCGATGTTCCCACAGCCAGTCAATTCCTGTACTCTGCTTCATAGCCCAAATAGCCACTGTCAAAATAACCACAAAGGAATAGAATAAAACGGACATTATTGCCGTAGTTGCTTCTTAATTGAGAAACCTTAATCGCTTCTTCTTTTCGTCGCTTATTAGGATTGCGATAGGTACCTGCGGATTTTGCTTCAATTAGTAAAGGTAAGTCACCAGGATTAGATTGAAGCGGCATAATTACAATGTCAATCGGAATATTAACCTGTTTGCTGCCTCCAAGTAAAAGTACTGGAATATTCAGTCGAAACGAGAAGGTACCAGGCTGCATCATCTCAAAACTTAACCCGAATCCTCCCCTAATGTATAAGTAGCCGCGTCGCTCCAGCCACTGCCGAATCAATGCCAGCTGTCTTTGTTCTTGAGCATTCCGAATAATCGGGTCAGCTAGCGCACCACAGAGACGGTCTGCAACAATTGTCGCTGCTCTGTGAACTTGCGTGTCAGTCGGTTCCAGCCCGAATTCTAGCCAGGGGAAGATTTCTTTGTCGATCAATCGGGTAATAATTCGACCAATTTTTTCCAGTTCAGCATCTAGAATGGCATTATTCATCCGAGGTGGAATTCGGTTTTTCTCTTCCATGTTTTTGACAAGGTTCGGTGGAACTCCAGCCAGACCGATGAGACGGTCGCGGGCGATGGGCGGTGCTGTTGCCATGCGTAGTATGGGCAGAACAGACGGATGTTGTCGCAGCACAGCGGGCGTGATGTTGGTCAAATTGGCTGTCCAAGTTAATGCCGATTCGACTTGTTGAGTTGTGGCAATGCGAGTGTTGCGGTATGCCGTGGGAGCAAACTCCATAAACCAACTGTTATAAAAATCTACTGACTGGGCAATATCTTGTTTCCACAAGTGAGGTTTGTCGGCATTGACTGCCACTGCATCACCCCCAGTTGAGAAGAATATGGGCAATTGAGATTACCCTTGTCTTTCAGCATAGCAGAACTTGGTCTGGAGGTTTTTTGATGCCATGAGTTTCTTAGTTTTGGCAATTTAACACCGTCGTGGATGCAGCATTATCAAGTGCGATAAGGCGACCGCACTAGTTACGCGAGATCTCTTGTGATAATAGGCATTTACTTTTCATCTATAAGTGCTTCTATTTGCGCAAGCAGTTTTTCCAAAGCTTTTTGTTTCTTAGGATCATCCCATATTTTCGCTTTTTGTAACTGACTTGATGCTTGTTTATAACGCTCCTTTAGTAAATTCGCCTCCCCCGTAACCTGACGAGTTGCTTTAATTCGTTCATTAATCTGAGTCAGGGACAAATTTTCTTTTATGGTAGCTTCTAAGAGTTCCATTCGTTGTGAAGAGTCTTTGACACGAGCTAGAGCGGTAGCTTTCGTGTATTCAATCTCACCCCGACGCAAGGCATCTAGCACATCTTCTGGCAGTTTTAGTAACGGTAGACGACTGCTGACAAAAGATTCCCACGACATCATACCCAAGGCATCAAATACAGCTAGTACGATAGCTGATTCTTCATTACCCAAAACGTTTTGGGTAATTTTGCCTTTAGCCTCGTTTTGCATCCGGTGAAGAAGTGAAACCACATCATGAACATTCTGGTTTAACCTCAGACCTAAAAGCTGGAGTATGCCTTCAGTCTCTTCAATAGGATTCAGGTCTTCTCGAACCAGGTTTTCAACAAGCGATAGCTGCAAGGCTTCAAGTTCGTTTAGTTCCCTAACAACAACAGGTACAACTTCAAGTCCTACCTGAAGGGCTGCTCGGTAGCGTCGCTCCCCTGCAACCAACTCGTATTCTCCCCCTTCTAAAGGGCGGACTAATAAAGGCTCTAGGATACCGTGTTCTTTAACTGAGAGTACAAGCTGTTCTAGCTTTTGTTCGTCGAAGTAGCGTCGGGGCTGAGATAGTGGTAGTTTTATAGAGTTGATAGCAACCGTATGCGGGGTGCTAGCGGCATTCTCAGCAGTGTAAGCGCTTTCTCCAAGTAAGGCGGCTACGCCTTTCAACTTGCTGGTATAGGGTTGTTCTTTTTTATTAGTATTCACTTGCTTACTTCAGTTTCTCTAAACTTAAAGAGATTTTTTCTAATACAGCAACAGCAGGATGTTTACGGTTAGATAGCGCTAAAGGCAGTCTGGCTTCGCTAGCATCGGGAAAAGCAATAGTTCTAGGAATTGGCTCGTAAACAGTAGCAAGTGATGATAATTGTTCGGAGATTGCTTTGAGAGTCCTGCTTTCTTGAGCAGTGCGACCATCGTACAAGGTGGGAGCGAAACCCGCAATCCCAAGAGTCCGATTTGCTGCTTTGCGAAGTGTCGCGACTGTATTTAATAGTAAATCCGTTCCTTGAAATGATTTGAATTGACACTGGATCGGAACCAAAACGTGAGTGGCTGCAACTAAGCATAGGACGCTTAAAATGCCTAAGCTTGGAGGGCAATCTATCAAAATAAAATCATACTTATCCAACACAGGAGCGATCGCATCTTTGAGTCGCATTTCTCGCATTAAGGTGGCTACCAATTCTAGCTCGGCAGCACTTAAGTTAATATTGGACGGAACAAGCGATAGCCCATGAATTGGTTCTGGATGAATAGGTAACGGTTCTTCACCAACAACAGCTTCGTAGACTGTTTTTGTTAGATTCTCTGGTTCAAGTCCCATGAAGGTGGTCAAACTAGCTTGTGGATCCATATCAATCAGCAGCACGCGGTTAGGATGACGCTGCGCTAAATGATACCCCAAGTTCATAGTTAAAGTTGTCTTTCCCACACCGCCTGACTGATTGAAAAGTGCAATGATGCGGTTCACGCCTTGTTCCCTCATAATAAACTCCTTAAGTAAACAATAAAGTCCTTTCCTGAACAATAAAGTC
>CAZZVG010000793.1:0-3953 GCA_964657295.1 Iningainema sp.
TAAACCTGTGCATTCTGTAGCGCATTTGCCCGAGCCATACCACTTTGCAAGTTCTTGAAGAAGCGCTTCATCAGCGTAGGATTTAAAAACGAAGATCAGGAGCGGAAAACACTTTAATGCGCCTAATGTTGTAAATATTACGTCCGCCTTTAAGATCCCCAGGCACGACTATACGAGCAATGCCCTGATCTGCAAGTAGTTGTGGATCAACAGAGGGATCGTCCTTGGTTGCATATGCAATGAGAACTTGTTTGCCTTCAAAGTTTGGGTCAATTTCACCTTCTGACAAGATTATTTGGTAACAGTCGGTGGCTTCAATAACGATGTACTGCCGCAGAGCGCCGTTCTTTACAGTTGGATCGGGATTTGGTTTTAGCCCCCCTACAGACTGAATCAGTTTCCATAGGGATACTCCGACATAGGTATGAGTTTCCTGTCCTTGTGCTGAGCCGAAGCTGACTGTGACTTCCTCAGGTGGTAACGATTGCAGCTTTGATAAGTTAAAATTTGTGGGCTGCACGACTTCTCCGCCTAAGCTAACATGCTTGCTGATGCCTCCAGAACACTCTGCTTGTTCCGAAGAAGTTGAGTTAGCCTTGACCTTTACTAAAGGATCTGCTAAAGTCGGTTGCCCTAATCCCAGTATCGACAACATTAAGGACACAATTGTAATACGGCGAGTCAAGCGCATAAAATATACCTCAGTTCTGAATTTAAAAATTAGGTCATTTGGTTTAATGTCGAGCTTTCACTTCCCTGATGCGATCGCGCACACCGCACAAAGGAAGTAGCTGTCTAAATTTATTACCAACTATGTTCTTACCACAATACAGTTTACTAAATGCTGAGACTAGCGTACTTTCAAAAAATATTTGATACTACCAGTACTGAAGTTGCCTTAGAAAACTTTTTAACCACGTTAATTCGTAAAAAATAGTATAGATATCTCCATAAATGATGTTAGGCCGTTCACCTGCATGGGGTTCTCTGTAGGGTACAGCACCGAAAGCCCCTATCAAGAGTTTTAACGAACGCGAGCGGCAAATTTCCCTCCATGTCTTATGAACTACAATTCTTGCAACTATGCTTGTGCTATGGGTATTGCAGAGTGGAGGTCTAAATTAAGGTCAAATATGCATTACGTATTGTCTAAACTATATGTAATCATCCGATTGCAACGCTCACCACGTATGAACAATTGGTTTGTTCGCTGCTGGAGTGTGCGCTCGCAAGACCTAAATCTCCGACTTCTTAAAGAAGTCGGAGATCTGATTTCTCACGAATAATTTCTGACTGCTATATGGGATTTTTCTCTTTTGAGTCACACACAAAATGCCCGTTCCTAAGCTTGGGAGAGGGTTAACTTTGTGTATGAGATTCAACTGAGAAAAGCTATAACTGCTAGTTGCAATGAACCATCAACAATCAATGGTGAATCCCCGTCATTCCACAGAGCAGGGTGCCCTTCAATCTACTGCTACCTTCGATTTTGCTTTAGCTTTTGCGGCTATTTTTCTCTTCATCAAGATGCCAAAGACTCCTGCTACTGCTGAGCCACCAATAGTGAGGGGTTCGGGGACAGGAGTCGATCTAGCCGCAGAAAATCCATATCCCTGAAACACGGATAATGCTTGATCGCTGCCTATAAAGCTGTTAAAGTCCTTAGATGCATCTGGGTTTTGAGTTTGTTGGAGCACAGCTGAGCCATAAACAATCCGAGAGTAAGCGCTGGTAGGCGGAGTGTATGCAATTTTGACTTGATTCGTTGTTAAAGCGTCTGTAGTGTAAACAACGCCCGCGTCTATACTATCATTAGTTGCACTTGATACTTTATTTAGTACATCACGCACATCTGTTCCGTAGACAAGTTTATTTTGGAATGCCGACGAGGTTAGCCCTGAATTGGTAAATAATTGCTGGGCGAACACTCCCGCTGGAACAAACGCAGGATCACCAATAGCCACTTGACGCACCTGTGAACCAGCTAAGTCTTGAACGCTTGATATAGGTATGGTTGAATTTGTAGGCTCAATTATAGCCAAGGTGTTGGTTAGTACGTCTTGCCTGGTTCCTGCTATTAGTTTGTTATTAGATTGCAGAGTATCTAACGGTGCTTCTGATACTGGGAAGAAGATATCTATGTTATTTGTTCCTGTTAGAATTTGATTAACGAGAGTACCAGAAGCCCCAAAGGTATTGATAAAAGTGACACCTGGGTTGTTTTGCTGATAAAGTTGCTCAACCTGCGGTAGGGAGTCGGTCAAGCTGGCAGCAGCATATATGTCAACCTCACCACTAAATGTGGCTGCTTGTGCTGGTTTAGCGTGGATTCCACCAAATCCCAAAGCAATGCTAGCGGTTGCCAGTGCTAATTTGTACCTTTTCTTCATGAAATACTTCCTGTATTAATGTGCGATATTTGACTGGAGTTTTTCCAATCGACATCTCCGAAAATTAATTATGCTGTCGTCAAAACCGAAGGTTGGGGCACTCCTGCCGTTTGCCCTTACATCATTTCTCTTAATGTCTAATTCCTTTCTTTGGTACCCTGTATTAGAGAAAAATTTTCCATTCAATGCTGTAAATCTATACACACGAGCGATCAAAGAGTATTTCCCCAATGGGAAACCGCCCTTACGTCAGTCTGAAGATCTGGAAGATGCTGAAGTTGGTAATGCTCTCAACTAATCTAGTATTTAAACTTACCTTAATCTATAAGACTTTACAATGAGTTTATTGGTATCTTTATCAAAAAAATACAATTAACACTGTATTTCTACTGATACACCTTGCCTGAGAAGGGAAATTTCATTGTTGGTTCGTAGTTGTGCTGTCTTCTTCAAAGGTCATTTCAGGGTTGGTAATGAAATGATGACAATCATGCTCCTGAAAATTCAGCTTTGACCTTTTTGGCAAAATACTCCTGCTGATTGCTCCTTTCTTGAGAATGGTGCAGAGAAACTTAGAAATCGGTGTGCAGATATCAAGCCACATTGTTAAGGCCTCGTCTTCCTGACAGAGGATTAGCCACTTTTTTTATGAGCAATTCTTAACAATAGGCGTTTAAAAAGTTACAAGGGCAATGGCGACATCAGAAACATCTTTCTACAGCAGTCAATTACTACCACTGTGAGGAGGTCAACAATAAAAGCACTTTCCATTAGAATAAGCAGGGTTTATGCTAAATTTTGTCATGATTAATTCTGAAACTACCAAGATTTTAGTCACAAAAACCGTATTTTTGAATACATTCTACCAGAAAAATAGGTAAAAAAGAGGTGCGATCGCCTGAGGGGCAATTTGGTTCTGTAACTTAATGCCAACGAATAGTCATTCCGGTACACCTAGCTACTAGCCTTCGTTTCAAATCTAGATTGAGTCGCTGAAAACACTAATTCCGCCCAATAAGACAGATCTGTAGCGCTGGCTTCTTAATTTTTGCTCTGGTTGCTCAACCATTGGTTGGCTTAAAATGTGTAAAGGTGATTTTCCTCTTGGCTCGGTTATGGTAGGTGTGAAGTTAGTACACAGAGGGGACTTAAAGCATGTCAAAAGCGCTGAAATTAACAGTTTCTACAGTTCTCAAATTAGCGATCGCCAAAAATCTGACTTTGACTCGAAGCGATAACGGGGGGTATCACTTACATAAAGGAATGTTGTACCTGGAATCGTTTCCCCAACTCAGCCTTTGCTACAAATGGCTTCTAGAATATCAATCAGTGGAGTGCTTACCACGCTTAGCAGATTTAGAGCCTGACGCAGTTGTGGAAGATTTTGCATCATTAGTCTCCCAACAAGATACCCTAGTTGATGTCAGGCTTAATCAAATCCTTGAGATCTTACATTATAATATAAGAGCGATCGCTCTTCTTAAAGACAACAGCCAATTAGCAAAAGAATCTTTGCAACAGGCATCTGAACATCTATTATTAGCATATGAACATCTTCAAGAT
>CAZZVG010000794.1:0-3953 GCA_964657295.1 Iningainema sp.
TGTATTCTCATGTCTCCAGAGGCTTTTCTGCAACGCCCGTTGCGTTGGCTGCAAGCGATTTCCCAATACAACGCTACCACCAGTGGCGGACCCAATTTTGCTTACGACCTATGCGTGAGCAAGATTACGGACGAACAGCGGGCGACGCTTGACCTTAGTAGCTGGCAGGTGGCTTTCAACGGAGCTGAACCAATCCGTGCGGAGACTATGGCGAGGTTTGCAGCAGCTTTTGCATCTTGTGGCTTTCGCCGCGAGGCATTTTACCCGTGTTACGGCATGGCAGAAACGACTCTCATTGTTTCTGGTGGTCAGGTAAGCGCCCAGCCAGTCCTGCAAACCGTCCAGAAACAAGCCTTAGAGCAAAATCGGGTAGTTCCAGCAAAAAGATTGGACGATGACAGCCAAACAGTGGTTGGTAGCGGTCAATGCTTGCAGGAACTGGAGATTATCATTGCCCATCCACAAACAATGGAACGCTGTCAGCCCAATGAGGTAGGTGAAATTTGGGTATGTGGACCAAGCGTAGCTCAAGGCTACTGGAATCGTCAAGATCAGACTGAGCAGACCTTTCGAGCGCAACTGCGAGACACTGGGAGAGGACCATTCCTGCGGACAGGGGACTTGGGATTTTTGCTCAATGGCGAATTGTTTGTCACTGGTAGAGTCAAGGATGTGATTATCATCCGGGGGCGCAACCATTATCCTCAAGATATTGAACTCACCGTAGAACAAAGTCATCCAGCACTGCGTTCCAACGCAGGCGCCGCATTTTCGGTCGATCTTGCAGGAGAAGAAAAGCTAGTAGTTGCCCAAGAGGTAGAGCGGAGTTACCTCAGGAAGCTAAACGCTAACGAAGTGATTGGGGCAATTCGTCGAGCCGTAGCAGAACAGCATGATATAGAAGTTTATGCAGTGCTACTTTTACGAACTGTTAGCCTTCCCAAAACTTCCAGTGGTAAAGTACAGCGTAGTGCTTGCCGGGCTGGTTTTCTAGTTGGAACTCTAGATGTGGTGGCAGATTGGAGTCCCAATCCTCAACACCACACAAAATTCCGGAATTTGGAAACAGAAGTAGAATCTCTATTGCAACAAGTGCAAACAGCCAAGCGGCAACCAGACCACTCCAAAAACAACCATTCAAACGAGGAAACATTAAATCAACAGACATCTCAAAGCAAAGAAGCCATTGAAGCCTGGTTAATTTCAAAGATTTCAAAGCAACTAGCTTCTTCTGAAGAGATAGATATTCGGCAACCCTTAATGCAGTATGGTCTGAGTTCTTTGGCAGCAGTAGGTATTTCTGGTGAGTTACAGGAATTGCTAGGACGTGAGCTTTCTCCTACACTCTTGTATGATTACCCCACGATTGAAAGTTTAGCTCAGCATTTAGCAGGAGGACTAGAAACTGGGGTTAATCAACAAAATAATTCCCAATCGCCAAATACTGAAGAAGCCATTGCCATTATTGGCATGGGCTGTCGTTTTCCAGGAGCAAAAGACCCCCAAACTTTCTGGCAACTGTTGCATGATGGGGTAGATGCCATTAAAGAAGTGCCTTCATCACGCTGGGACAGCAGTACTTTCTCTAATCAGTCTTCAGAAGAAATTGAGCAAATGCACACCCGATGGGGTGGATTTCTGGAAGAAGTGGATCAGTTTGACCCACAGTTTTTCGGGATTGCGCCACGAGAAGCCGAACTGATGGACCCCCAACAACGGCTGCTCCTAGAAGTCAGTTGGGAGGCGATGGAGAATGCTGGTGTGACACAAACGCAGCTAGCAGGTAGTCAAACAGGGGTATTCATCGGCATCAGCAACTATGATTATTCCCGATTGCAGTTCAACCAGAGTGTCGCCACCGATCCCTATTCTGGCACTGGCAACGCTTTTAGCATTGCAGCCAACCGCTTGTCCTATGTACTGGATTTACGAGGTCCAAGTTGGGCAGTGGACACGGCTTGCTCCTCATCCCTAGTAGCAGTTCATCAGGCTTGTCAGAGTTTGCACCAAGGGGAATGCCATTTGGCTTTAGCTGGTGGAGTTAATCTCATCCTCAGTCCTGAAGTGACCATCACCTTTTCCAGGGCTGGAATGATAGCAGCTGATGGTCGCTGTAAGACCTTTGACGCTAAAGCTAACGGTTATGTTCGAGCAGAAGGGTGTGGTGTAGTAGTTCTTAAGCGTATTTCTGACGCTCAAAGAGATGGAGATAATATTCTAGCTATCATTAGAGGCTCGGCAGTCAACCAGGATGGTCGTAGCAATGGACTGACTGCACCAAATGCACTTTCACAGCAAGCAGTGATTGGCCATGCTCTTGAAAATGCTAAAGTTCAGCCAGCGCAAATTAGTTATGTAGAAGCACATGGCACTGGAACCTCTCTTGGAGACCCCATCGAGGTGAATGCGCTTAAGGAAATGCTAATGCAGGAGCGATCGCACAATCAGCCCTGTTGGATTGGCTCGGTGAAAACTAACATAGGACATTTGGAAGCTGCCGCTGGGATTGCTAGTCTGATCAAGGTTGTACTCTCCTTGCAGCATAAAGAAATTCCTCCTCACCTGCATTTGACCGAGATTAATCCGTATATTTCCTTAGAAGGAACACTATTATCAATTCCGACTCAGCTTCAGAAATGGTTAACAGGAGAAGAGCGTCGGTTAGCTGGAGTTAGTTCGTTCGGGTTCGGAGGCACCAATGCTCACATCATCCTAGAAGAAGCACCCACAACAGCATCGGTGGAAACTAAACCAGAACGTCATAAACACATATTGACTCTCTCTGCAAAAAGTGACTTGGCTCTGCAAGAACTAGCACAAAGGTACGTAGAAATGCTGGATGCAACGTCTCCACTTGCAGATGTTTGTTACACGGCTAATACTCGGAGGACACATTTTAGCCACCGCCTTGCTGTAGTCGCTGAATCTACCATACAGTTACGAGAACAGCTAGATGCATTCAGCGCTAAGCGAAAAACTGGTGGACTGATAAGCGGGATTTGTAGTCAGAAATCCCCTAGACTCGCATTTTTATTCACGGGTCAGGGTTCTCAATATGTAGGAATGGGACGAGAATTATACTTGACCCAGCCTACCTTCCGCGCCTCCCTAAAGCGCTGCGATGAAATTCTACGTCTTTATCTTGAAAAACCCCTGCTTAATGTCCTATATCCTGAACCAGGAGAAACCTCTGCAATAGATGAAACTGCCTACACCCAACCCGCCTTATTTGCCTTAGAATATGCACTCTTCCAGTTATGGAAATCTTGGGGCATAGAGCCGACTGTAGTCATGGGTCATAGTGTAGGAGAATATGTTGCCGCCTGTGTAGCAGAAGTCTTTAGCTTAGAAGATGGCTTAAAGCTAATTGCCGAAAGAGGGCGTTTAATGCAAGCCCTGCGCCAAGATGGTGAGATGGTAGCAGTATTTGCTGATGAGACAATAGTCGCAGCTACCATACAATTCTATGCTAAAGAGGTTTCTATTGCTGCTCTTAATGGACCGCAGAGTGTGGTGATTTCTGGGAAGCAGCAGGCAGTAAGTCATGTTGTTGATGCTCTAGAAGTTCAAGGAGTGAAGACGAAAAAGCTAAACGTTTCCCACGCTTTCCACTCTCCTCTAATGGAACCGATGCTATCTGATTTTAAGAGAATAGCTAGTGAGGTCACTTACTCATCACCACGAATAGACTTAATTTCCAATGTCACAGGAAAACTAGCAACTTCGGAGATAGCAACCCCTGAATATTGGTGTCGTCAGATCCGGCAGCCAGTGAGATTTGCGGCGAGCATGGAAACCCTTGCTCAACAAGGATATGAAGTGTTTGTGGAATGTGGAGGAAAGCCGACTTTGTTGGGGATGGGGCGCAAGTGTGTAAAAGAAGGAGAGGCAATTTTGCTACCTAGTCTCCGTCAAGGGCAATCAGAGTGGCAAGGAATGCTCCAGAGTTTGGG
>CAZZVG010000795.1:0-3951 GCA_964657295.1 Iningainema sp.
GAGGGCGATCGCTAACCAGATACAGGGTGGCTAGAGGTTAGTAGCAAGAGTCGAAATATAATAAAAACTTATGACAATACCATAAGTTCAAAAAAATGAAATGATTAAAGTTATGTATCACAAGTTGGCAAAAATCAATTGGCTATTTTATCTGCTAATTTAGCTCTCACGGATTCAGAAACACTTGACGAAGTTATTGAATGTATGTACGAAAATTTCTCTATACAAACCCAGGGAGCATGTGACAAAAAAACCCTGTTTGAGATTCTAGTAAGAGCGGCTGCTAGTAGAGATAGTATAGAGAATACAGCCAAAATATTAAATAAAATTCCGCCACTGTAATGATATTAGATATCATCTGGATAAAATCAATGAATTTGAAGATTTAGAAGTACAAATTAATCAAGCTTTAAAAAGCCGTGTGACCATTGGTGTTAAAAATGGTTGCCATTGTCTAGCCGTTGATTTAAATTTAATTCCTTACTATGGTGAACCTAGTCCTGAAGAATTACCATACATATATCGCAGTTTCTCATCGGGAGACACAGTTATAAAACCACTTATACCATGACTAGAGGTAAAGATGATACAGTAACTTTTAATTTATGGATTATTTGTAAGTATAAGAAAGGAAAAAGGGGCACTTCCCGGAATCGAATACTTTGCCTATGTTGTCAACAAAGTAGTCACCAGTTTATCTTACATCCATCAAGATTATAGAAAAAGGTTTGGAATTGAAAGTAGTTATAGATTAAAAAATTTCTGTCGCATCCGAACAACTAATAAAAAGCCTGCCTTAAGATTATTATTCGTTGGGATCTCTTTTATTCTAGTTAATATCTGGGTAAATCTCCTCTGGCTCAAAATTAGCCAAAAAAGAAGGGGTGGGCGATTAATAAGAGCGTAAACTATTCAGCTTAAAACAGATGTTAGCTTTTATTTGTCAAGCTGTTGAGCGAAAATATCAAGTCATTCAAGGTATCTATCTTCCGTCAGGTTAATGTTAAATAAAAAAAACACCACATGAATATAAGCAATAGTTATCACAACCTCTGCTGCTTAAAGAGGTGGCTGGCAAAAAGTATCATAAACTACAAAATTTTCTAGCGATCGCCCTCTTGGAAAAAGTTTGTGATCTACTGACCTTGGGTGATGCCATCACACTCAATTGCGTAAAGTTCGTCCCCAGGTAGGAGCTTAGCCATTCGGCTTTTCTTTACCCAATTCCAGTATTCGTCTTCCTGTCTGGTACCGCGAAGTAGCGGTTCCCAAAGTGAAGTGGCATCTTCTAAATGTTTCCCAGTGACAAAGGTAATGATGGCATCAACTACCAGAGAGTCTTGAACTAAAAGAAGCTGAATGGGACGATTCAACTAAAAAAGGAAACTCTACAACAGTTCTATGATAAAGGCTCCAAGCCAGTTTATGCGGACTTACTTTGTGGTATCCCCGGCTTGAAAAACCTTTATGAAAATGGATATTGCTTGCATGAATGGGTTTATTTATGTCTAAAAGAAAGAAAAAATCCAAAAACAATTTCTTCCCTTGGATGGAAGAAGAAAACCTGACAATCAGCAGCACAACCAATAATAAAATAGTCACAGATGCTGGGTGGGAAATCATATCATTCGACGAAGCCTGTAAATACTTCTCTCCAGAAGAAATTAGGGAATGGTATTCCAGCTACTGGTCAGGGGCAGATATTACTAATTTGTTTGCTGAGTTAGAGGTTGATATTGACCTAGAAAATGAAGAAGCACTAGACAAGTTTTTGGATACCTACGATTGGACACCCAAAAAAGTAAATGTGGTAGTTGCTAAGGCTGTGTATGAAAGCAATGCTTGGACAAGGGTGTTGACAATTTCAACTCCTGAATTTGAGGAATATAACTTTGAAAATCATGAGGAGCAAGCTATATTGCTGGGAGTCCAAATGAGGAAACATTTGGGACTGGACATTTTAGTGATTAATGATTGTAAAAATGCAGTAAGACGTGTGCGGAGACAATATCCGACTATTGGGTGGCAACCGAGAAAGTGTGTGAGAGCAGCCCATAACCTGAAAATATCTCAAGCGACTAAAGTATATAATGAACAAGTTTGGGAATCGGAGTGGTTTGAAGAAGAGGAAGATTGGGATTTTTGATGTTTTATTGCTGGTGCTTCAATGATATTTTCAAAGAACGCTGATATCCTGCCCAGCATCTGCTCCAGTCTGTTTTCATGAGGCTGCAGCTTGCTTCCAGCCCAAATAAGAATTCGGGCAGAGCGAACAGTGACCATCCCTGCCCCACCGATTAGAAAAGTAAATTCGAGTCCCGCAGCCTTCCTTTTACCAAAGTGCAATTTGTGGCTAACATTCTACGCCCTCAGTTCTAAATCCTTTATGTAATCGTCATAAGCTCCGTTTATTTCTTGCATTTTTGCGGTGGCAATAGCAATTTTACTTGCTCCTGAATGTATGTCTGGATGCCATTCTTTCGTCAACTTGCGATCAGCTTGCTTGACATCTTCAACAGATGCATCACGGTCACACTCCAGAACAATCCACCATTTATTGCTAATGGTTGAAGTCAGGGTCCGTTTTTGCTTTTGCTCAAGTTTTCTGCTTGCGCTTATTGTCAGTCTTTCTCTTAAATCCAGCAATTTGCTCACCAAACTCAAGCCGCTGCTGTACTTTTAGCCAAAAATCATGCGGTGCAAATTTCTGTAAATATTCAGTGAAGGCAATTACTTCGGCAGGATCTGGTTCTTTACCTAGTACGGCTTGCTTCTTCCAGTCATGTGGTGGCAAATAACCATATTCCTCTTTAAATTTCAATGTAGCTTCTGCTGGATTGCTGTTGGTTGTATAAGCTTGTTTTTTGAGCTTTCTAAACCTAGATAAGCGACGAACGATCTTCTGATGGCGTTGCTGAACCAAAATATGAATCAGGCGATCCCGAAGGGGCAAGCCCGATGTCTGACTCTGTGTTCTCGTGCGCGACGCCCTTACGGGTGATGCTCGTTCCTCGAAGATCGCCAGTTGCCTACGGAGGGAGACCCTCCTCATGCGCACTGGACTCACCAGTCGCCTCTGTCGGGAAACACTCGTGTCGGCGCGCTGGCTCCTTTGCGGGTCATTATTTCAATTCGAGCCGAATTTACGATCGGGCTGTACTTAGGCAGTGCCTTTGATGTACGGACGAAAAGTGAAATTTAATCTTTGCCCTACTGGAACACTAGTTTTAGGGACTTGATGTTTCCAACTTTCCTGACAGCCACCAGCGATCGCCTTGACTAATGAAGGCAACCTCCAAAATAATTGATCGCGGCAACACTCGTTCGCAACTCCTCAGAATCCAATGACCTCAAAATCATCACGCCCGTAGGCTTTAATTTGACTCTTATCAGATTTCAAAAATGTCCAAACTTCTGCTTCCCCCTTGCAATAACCGGAGACGCTGACGAACTGGCAACCATTGTGCCACTTAGCGGCGCCAATCCCATCTGTTATATCCCGAACCTTAAAAGACAGTTTGAGGAATGCTTTTTCCAGAGACTGAACTGGCATCCAATCAAACTCGTGAAAGAAAATTGCTTTTGGGTTGTCTGACATATAGTTGACGGTGTGGTTTATTAAAACTTGCTTTTGCTCTGGGGTCCAATCCTTCACAGCAGCAGCAAATGTACTGGCGTTACGACCTACAACAGAGGCGATTTCTTCCCAGTTGTGCACTTTTTTGAGGAAGGAGGAGAGTGCCGCGTAATCTATAGCCGGCACCGGCTCAGTTATTGGCTCAAGAGGCGATTCAGGTGACTGACTCTTTACCCAAGGCATGGGTAGGTAATCAGCGATCTCGTCCGGACCATCTGGCTCAAACACCAAGCGGTTTTCTTTGAGCGCCTGCATATCCAGCCAAATTCCATTCAGCTGTGCATAGTCTATGACCCGCGCTATCTGCTGGAATC
>CAZZVG010000796.1:0-3950 GCA_964657295.1 Iningainema sp.
TTGTAATTCAATCAAATGAAATAGGTATAACTTCCCAATCACTTATTACTTAGAACGGACTAGAATAGAATGTAAATTAACTCAATCAACTGTTGGCAAATTTCTGGGGAAAGTTCCTCTGTACGTTTTGGCGAGGCTTCTACATGGCAATGAGAACAGGAAAGGTTGCAACGCTTACCCAAGTTAACTTGCAAAACGCTGATTCCCTTTTTGGTTAAAGGTGAATTTAGCTTTTGCCGAAAAGGTGCGATCACTGTTTGAATCATGCTTGCTTCGTCATGGCGCGTCTTTACAATGTTAACAACAACCACCACCATCATAGTGCCATGTAGAATCGGTAATAAGAATTTTTTCAGGCATGAAAGCTGCAAGCTTAGCAGCAGTTTTATCACAGACTGCTGCGGGAATTCCCTGTTGAAGAATATGCCCCGCGTTATCGTCAAAGAAAGATTCTGCTCCAGCGTAAATTGCTGTTTTTCCGGTAAAAATACAAGCACCATCTTCGGGAATAGGAACTTTAAAAGCTACGGAATCCAGACTTTCGAGAAGTAGATGTTCTTTGAGATTGTAAGTGTGGGAGTCTAGAAGACGGTAAGGGCGACGAGTGCGAATTTCTACTTGACCAAAGCCAGCATTTATGATACATTTAACGTAGTCTTCATATGTGAGCGCACCCGATAAGCACATCGCACGCAATCGCTCATCTTGTCGTAAATGTTCGGGAACTGCTCGAGTGGCGATCGGATCGCTCATCTGCAAGCGCCCGCCTGGTTTTAGCACTCGATATGCTTCTTTTAAAGCGCGGGTTAAATCTTCTGGTTCAAAGATGTTGAAGAGGCAATTTTGTGCAACGACATCAACAGAAGCATCAGCTATCGGCAAATTAAAAGCGTCACCTTCCCGAATTTCCACAAAGCTAATGTCAAACCACGGGTTTTCTTGAGCAGCAATTTCCAAGTTACGTGCAGCTGCCTTTCGCATCTCGAGCACTGGCTCGACAGCAATAACAGCACCGGGGCGGCGAGAAAAATAAGAGAATTGTAAAGCTTCCAAGCCACCACCGATCCCAACATACAGCACAGTGGGTTGGTTAGCCAGTTCGGTAGGATGAACGGTGGTACCGCAACCGTAGTTCATTTGCTGCATTTCTAAGGAAATTTTTAATCCCGGCAGTTGTAGGGGTGTGCTTTGTACACAACAAAGTCCTACTTGCGGTGTTTGGGCAACTTCGCTGTAAAATTGCGCTGCTGTTTCGAGGTAAGTCATACGATTTGAGATTTTGAGTTTGGGATTGGTGTATCTTATACAAGCGAGAACCCTCTGTCTCTCTCAGCTTAGGCATATTTGAGCCAATGTTGAACGCAAAGTTTATTCCCGCAGTACGTAGCCAACGCTACGTACTGTTTGAAGCAGGCGCTTTTCATTGTTGGTTTCGAGTTTCAGGCGTAAGTAGCGAATGTAAACCTCAATAATGTTGGAATCGCCCATGAAGTCGTAACCCCAAACTTCTTCTAAAATGCGATCACGTGTAATCACCTGTCGCGGGTGGGCGATCAAATATTCTAGTAAATCAAACTCTTTGGCTGTTAACTCAATTAAGCGCGTTCCCCGATACACTTCCCGCGTTTTCCGATTGAGACTCAAATCTTCAAATCGCAATATAGCAGCATCAACTTCCTGAGTTGTGCGTAAGTGTACCCGAACTCTTGCTAATAATTCCTCAACGCTGAAGGGTTTGACGACATAATCATTAGCACCCGCATCTAAACCAGCGACGCGATCGCTCACTTCATCCTTTGCGGTTAATAATATAATTGGTACACGATCTCCAGTACTTCGCAAACGACGACAAATTTCCAATCCTGATAACCCAGGTAGCATCCAATCTAAAATCAATAAATCTGGATGGGACTCGCGTGCTGTCGTGAGTCCGCTTAAACCATCGTTTGCTACACTGACTTTATAACCTTCATAACTCAGTTCTAATTCCACAAATCGAGCCAGTTTAACTTCATCTTCAACCAGTAAAATATGCGCTGTCATGACTATTTCTTCTACTTAATTGTTTGAGTTTAAGTAACCATTCAGCACTTATACATCAGTTATGAAATCTATTTTGTAAATCCTCACTTCGCTAACGCTACGTTCGTGCTGTGCGCCGTCGCCTAGGAGCGGGTTTCCCGACAACATGCGAGCTGCCTCACCTGTATGCGTCTACATTCCAAAAATAATTTTCATGACTCCTCCAAAGGATCGATATAGCTGAATACTTAACTAGAACAAAGTAATAGTTACGTTTATTTACACTTCTTTATTATTATTACATTTATTGTATTATACACACATAAAGCGAAATACTGATGAGAATTATTGCTGCTTTATACTAGTTAATTTAATGACAAAAGTCATGAAAGTATATTGGTATAAAATTAATGATTTTTTTTTCAGCGAGGAGTATTGTATGTCCTTTAAATCTAGTGATTGGCAGCGAGAAAGACGCACACTAGAAGTCTTATCTTCTCTCAGTTACCGTAAAGGCGAACTGAGAAATTACCTACGAGAAATTACCTTAGGTGTGTGTGAATTGCTTAGCTTAGATTGGTCAGTAGTCACCTTATGCCAAGATAGTCTTGAAAAAGTATTAGCTAGTAGTCTAGACTTAGACGATTACGAACAAGTTTATTCATTGCATGGTAGCTTAACTGCTACAGTGATGGAAACCCAGCAAAGCCTTGTCGTACAGAATGCTAAAAGCTGCACTGAGTATGGCAAAATACCAGAAGGATATCAAGCTTATTTGGGAGTGCCTCTACGCACTCTTGAAGGTAAAGTGATTGGGACGATTTGTTCGTTTCACAAACAGCCACGCTGCTTTACCCCAGAAGAAGTTGGCATTGCTGAATTGTTTGCTGAACGTGCTGCAACAGCTATTGACAATTATTTTCTTTATCAACAGCAACTGCAATTTAATCAAACACTAGAAGTAGAGGTGGCACGCAGAACAGAAGAATTACGGATAGCACAATCTCAACTTGTGGAACAAGAACGTTTGGCAGCGATTGGTGAATTTGCCGCCAGTATTATCCACGAAATTCGCAACCCATTTACAACCATGAAAATGGGATTAAAATTTGTTCAAAAACTTGATTTATCTGCACCAGCTAAAGAGAGAATATCTCTGGCAATGGATGAAGCTATACGATTAGAAAAATTGTTAAAAGAAATATTACTTTATGCCAAACCTGAAACCTTACAGCTAGATAAAGTTGATCTCAAGGAATTGATTATCGAAATCCTACCGTTGCTACAAGATATGCCAGAAGCTTTAGAACGGCAGATTAAATTTTATCCAGAAATTGCTGTAGTTGAAGTATGGGGCGATAAGGATAAATTAAAACAAGTCTTAATTAATATTGTGCGGAATGCCTGTGAAGCAATTGCAGAAGGAGATACTGTCAAGTTACAGCTTTGTCATCACGTCACTCTCAATAAAGTCTGCATTCATATTCACAATGGTGGTAAACCAATTCCCCCAGAAATCTTACCTAATCTCACTCAGCCATTTTACTCTACCAAACCATCTGGAACCGGTTTAGGACTCGCCATTGTAAAACGTATTTTAGAAACTCACGGTGGCGATTTATTAATTCAATCCAATCTTCTAGAAGGTACCACGATGAGCGTACAGTTACCTATAACAACTCAAGGGTAAAATATTATCACTCTTCCGCTATTTCAATCCACTTATCAGTCCGGAAATTCTTGTCTTCCTCTGCCTCCTATTTAGTAGCCACAGGTTTGCCCTGACGCTCGTACCTCGCTACCGCTGACGCTCGAGGACTCGCTATCGGATTCGCAGTCGCCTACAGAGGGAAACCCTCCTGCAGCGCTGTCTCACCGCTCCGCTTCTTCATTTATAAAAAATTAAATCAGATAACTATTAACAATAG
>CAZZVG010000797.1:0-408 GCA_964657295.1 Iningainema sp.
CCGTGAAAATAGAATTTAGTATAAGCTCCAGTCACTTAAGTTCAACCAGATTGTACTTTAGTACAATCGATGATGCACAAAACAACAATCTAATTAGCACAAAAATTTAACAAATTCTCTCCTAAACTTTTTATGATTTTAATTAGGCGCAATTATTTAAACACAAATTTAGCAACATCGTAAACAGGAAATATTTAGTATGTCTAATAATTTTTCATAAGGCAACTTTACAATCCTTACAGTGTTACTTTATTCTACTTTCTCAGCAAACCCTAATTGCATTTTTCCTTACAGGAATTCCAGGAGCATCCAATGAGTACTAAACTGTACCAGATATTGTCCGCTTGCTTGCTTTTTCCCGCACTAGTTGGATTAGTTGCTGTACGCGCTCAATCAGAGCCGCTTCCA
>CAZZVG010000797.1:418-3947 GCA_964657295.1 Iningainema sp.
GATCCAGCAGCAAAGTTAGATCCGAGACTACAAAATGTTCCTGAGAAGGTAGCCCCTCTAGATAGTCATATAGACACAACTAATTCTGGCACTACAGAGGTTAGTTACAATACCAACACTGGTATTGTCCAAATAGGTCCTACCAAACCCCCACAGACTATTGTCCCATTTATTTCTTCAGATGTAATTGAGCCTAGTTTAGGTTCAGTCCCTAACTCAGTTGCAAAACCAGAAAAAAGCTCAAGCTCAGGTATTACACCTCAATCTGTTATTGGTTCCGATGATCGCATTCTGATTAATGATACGACAGTGTACCCTTGGCGGGCGATGACCAAACTCTTCATCACCTATCCTGGTAAACTACCGGAGGGTTGTTCAGGAGTCCTGATCAGTGCTAAATATGTTTTAACAGCAGCTCATTGTGTATACGACAGTAAAGAGGGCGGGTTTGCTAAAGTCGAGGTTATTCCTGGTTTAAATGGAACTTACAAACCTTATGGATCTTTTTATGCAACCAACATTCGGTGCTATACAAACTGGACTGTGAATCAAGACCCTAATTATGACATTGCCCTCATCACTCTCGATCAGAGTATTGGTAACACTGTCGGTTGGTTAGCCTTGGCCTACTATCCATCAGTAGATGGTGTAACAGCCTACATAGCAGGCTATCCTGGGGATAAAGACAAGGCCGCTGTAACACCCTATTATGGCTACGGGCCAATTCTTAGCTCAACCGCACAGAGTCTTTACTACACAATCGACACCTATAACGGTCAAAGTGGTAGTGGAATATATCGTATTATCAACGATCAGCGTTATGTATTTGGTGTGCATACTGACGGTAGCAGTTTAACTAACTATGGTACCCGAATTGATTCTGCCAAATATAACGATATCCAAGCCTGGATCTCAAGTGGTAACTAATCAGAATTTCCTTGCTTTTTGGTCTGCTCAACATTATTGCGTTGTTTAAGGAACCCCAACTTTTGCTAGGAAAAATCAGGGGATTGAGAATGTTCTCAGTCCCCTGATTTAAGAATCACATTTAGCTCAGATAGTGCAGCCATTAGCCTCAATTATCTGGATGTTCAATTTCTGAAAACTCAGGTATAACCCTCGAATCACTTCCAACATAGGGAGACATCATGCGAGGTGTCGAATCGGAAGTTACTGGCTTTGTTGCACCAACTTGAACAGAACCTGTTTTCACGTCATAACTAACCTCTTGCCTAGGTGTTTGAGTATCTGTCGTTGTTACGCCGTCTGCTTTAGGTTCAGGCATAGGGGGAACATGCAACAAACTCGGATCAAGTTGCGCTGCAGGATCGTTGGGTGGTAGAGGGAACTTAGAAGCGTTCTCTGTTTTTGCTTCAGTCATAGGGAAAACTTTCGGCAGCTTGCGGTCAATTTTTGACACCGGATTGTTTGGTGATATGGGACTAGAAACAGCCTGAGCAATCTCAACCTGTGACTCCAGTGCTTGTGCTACTGTTGTAACAGACAAGCTCATAAATACTCCAGAGTATAAAGTTAAGAGCCATTGCTTTTCACTTAAGTATTTCATGACAAACTCTCCTTCAGTTACAATTTTAAGCTAAAGCATTCTATGCACGAAGACCGCCCTTTGTATTATTTAATGATACTAGCGAGTCTGTTTGGAAATAGTGTGGTAATTTGTTGAAACTCACTTTGTCTTCTAATTGTATAATTGATCCATTACCCTCCCTAGTTTATCATCATTTAGCTCTTCAGCTTTTATCCCTGATCCTAATAGATGTTCGATGGCTTTGTCCTCAAAAAAATGTGAGAATAAATATAATGGTTTTGACACAAATCCTAATCCATTCAAAATGATGGCTTTCACTACTTCTCCCACATTCACTTTTTCTCTCTCATCAGTTCATTATATCGCTTAGCAAACGCGATTTTTAAGTTGAGCGGCTGTGGTTGCTTTTATTAAAATTAAATACGTTTAAAAACGCTGATTTCATAAAAGAAGTCGGCAATCTAACCAAATAGTGTGTGCAACTAAAAGAGTTTTCAAGCGATCGCGCTGCGCCTATGTTTGAAAGAGCGAATAATTTAGTATAAAAGTCAATGACAATTTACACGGTTGAAACATTGCTAATTGCCTAAAGAGAGGCAAAGTACAGCATTTCATAAATTCGTGACGAATTGAATCACCTACTGATAAAGCTTGAAAAGACTCAATAACGCTACGAACTGATGAAATCTTGTACTAAGGCACTAATTACTCCTGCCTTCGGCACCCTGGTGAAAGAATAGTTATGTAGGAGAATGTATAATTAAATGCATTACAACTTCCACAAATAAATTCAGCGTTATTGCTTCATGCGTCGAGACTCAATATTTTACAAACTGTTCCAACAATGCCCTACACTGCTATTTGAACTCTTGACAAATCCTCCAAGTGATGCAGATGCTTACCGATTTGATTCGGTAGCTGTCAAAGAACCTAAATTTGAAATTGATGGGGTATTTCTACCACCAGAAAATGAAGGTGCAGGAGTCGTCTATTTCTGTGAAGTGCAGTTCCAAAAAGATGAACAACTTTACGAAAGGGTATTTGCAGAATCTTCGTTATATTTTTATCGCCACCGTGCCAGATTTAGTGATTGGCAAGCAGTGATTATTTACCCAACACGCAGTATTGAACAAAGCGATATTCATCCCCATCGAACACTACTCAACGGAAACCAAGTACACCGGGTGTATTTAAATGAGTTGGGAAATATTCGCTCTCTGCCTTTATGGGTAGCGCTGATGGTACTAACTACCGTAGAGGAGAGCCAAGCACCAGAAGAAGCAAGGTATTTGTTAACAAGAACCCGTCAAGAAGTACCAACCACCTCAAGTCACGCCATAATAGAGATGGTGACGACGATCATGGTGTACAAATTTACACAATTGAGCCGACTAGAGGTAGAGTCTATGCTAGGGATCACATTACAGCAAACGCGAGTGTATCGGGAAATTAAGGAAGAAGGATTACTTGAAGGACGACACTCTGAAGCAGCTAACCTCATTATTCGGCAGATCACTAAGCGGATGGGGCAGAAACTCTCTGATGAAATAGTAGCGCTAATTTCTGGTTTACCATTGCCCGTACTCGAAGATTTGAGCGAAGCATTGTTAGATTTTACCAGTTTGGCTGATTTGCAGGCTTGGTTAGATCAAGTCTGATGTGAATCATCTGCGATCTACCAGGGTAAACGCATCTAAATTTTGTATAAATTATACTTGACAAAAAGCCCGGAACCAGAGGTGAAGTTTTTGAAAAGGATATTCTGAAGCTAACTAAAGTTATAAGGTTCTTTGGAGCGACTATGACCAAAGGCTTTGGTTCGCCAACGCTCAAACCTTCTGAAGTTCTGAAGCTAATCGCTATTGGATAATGGACACTCTCTACCTAAAATTAAATCTCCATTAGCTAATCGATAAATACCTTGGGCGGCAATAATTGGATCGCCATTTTTCCAAGGACGGGCGGAGTGAGTTGAAGTAG
>CAZZVG010000798.1:0-3942 GCA_964657295.1 Iningainema sp.
GTCTAGCTGCTGTGTCGATTACTACATGCTCATAGTTACGGCTATGCATTGGAGCTTGCATTAAATCTACAACTTTAAAAGGTAAGGCTCCTCGCTTTGCCCAACCAGTGGCACTGCGGTTTGGGTCACCATCAACTAACAATGTGCTTGCCAAGTGGGAGAAGTAGCAGGCGAGGTGAATAGCGCTCGTTGTTTTAGCTACACCTCCTTTGAAACTAGCAAGGGTGATAATCACAATCTGCTCTATATCGATGCTGCTAGTTTATCATCCGGGCGAAAATCTGCATTTGTTAATTTGCAAAAAGTTATATTGGCAACAATACGATAATATACATTTTCGCCAAGTTGAAAATACATAACTATAGACCATCAAAAAAAGCCCCTTTCAGAAAGTGATTTAAGGGGTTTCAAATTACTTGGTGATACCAATGCATCAAAATCAAAATGTCCACGGATTTGCCTCTAGAATCACTTACACTCGAAACAGACTATTAAAGTGTTTGAACCCTAATTGCTGATCTTACCTGTGAGCTGCTTTACAGCCACGAGAGATTAATAGTTTGAGCCGCCTATTACACGAATTGGCTCTTATGTCGTTCTAAATATTTTCATTAAACAACAACAACAAAGAGGTTCTTGACCCACTTAGCGCATCGTTGTTTAAAGATAAGTACGACTTGTTTAACGACGTAATCAAAGTTTGTTACAAGTGACAGTTAGCGCGGGGTTACTTACCAGATAGTAGTAAACTAATCTATATGGTGTTGGGTGATGCTCTACTGCCTTTTGAACTTTGAACAGACGCTGGCTGAGTAACAAGCGAGAAACTCAAGGTATCGTTGAAAAAAAACGTAAACAACGTATATTCCTTGCTAGGCTTGTGTCCTGAACGTTGTGAACGAGAGAATGGCTCTTATGTGGAATGTGTAGCCAATTTAAAGATGTTGTTGTTTAACCCCACCACCGTGACACATCTTGAATGGCATTCGCTGTATCTTTCATTGCTTGTTTATCACCTAAAGCAAATATAACAGGAGTTAATGCGTTTATATCAGTGAGTAAGTTTGGGCGAGTGTGAACAGATAAGATGTGAAGAGTTTCTCGCCAGAGAGAAAAAAGTGGAGTTTTTTGTAATTGTAAAAGTTTCCCCGCCAAACTAGTTAGGGCTTCGGCGCGACGTCTCGCAGACTCAATCTCCCTAGCAGCAGCCAGTACCTCTGGTAACAATTCTGGCAGTTTATCAGCCAAACTACTTAGGGCTTTGGCGCGATCCTCCTCAGACTGAATCTCCCTAGCAGCAGCCAGTACCTCTGGTAACAAATCAGGTGGCAGTTCATCAACCAAACTACTTAGGGCTTTGGCGCGACGTCTCTCAGACTGAATCTCCCTAGCAGCAGCTAGTGCCTCTGGTAATAAATTTTGCAGTAAATCACCGTCATCCTCCGGCATGGTTGGAGCAGTCAACAAATTACATGCTAAATCATGGAATAAGTCATGTAAGCGATAGGTGGGTGTACCATCAGTTAAAGGTACTCCAGGTAATAGCAGCGCTTTATTGTACATGTATTGCAACGTCTTGGCAGTATCACGTTCATCTATTTCCCACAGCGTCGCTGCCATCATCTTAGTTATGGTGACATCTTCCGGTAATACCCCCAACCAAGAGAAATGCTGCTGCTTTTTTGTAGGCATTCTCTTGACACTCAAATTTAATGATGCTGTTAAGCTGAAGCGTTTTAAAATGGCTTCATCAGTAATTTCTTCTGCTTCTGGTCGGTCAAGAGTTTTTAATCGGACTACCTCAAGTTGAAAATCCTCTAACAATTGAGTCCAAGTTGTACCACTAGCCACTTCAGCAGCTACTAATTCCAACGCTAGGGGGAGATAACCAACTGCTTTGGCTAAATCGGACGCTGACTGACTTTCTGCTTCTATAATCTCGCGTCCTAACTTATTAGTTAGCAGTTCCATCGCTTGGGATGGCTTCATTACATCCAGAGAATACGTGCAGGCTCCGAGAACTTCGGCGATCGCAGCTTCGCGAGTTGTTACCAAAACCTGACAACGCGCCCCACCAACATTAAATGCTTGTGCATCCTGTGTATTCCAAGCATCGTCTACTACTAGCAGCACAGCTTTGTCATACAGCAGTGTACGCAGTTGATTGGAAGCAGCTTCCACGCTAGTGGCTTTAAAGTTGTAGTCCCCCAATGCCTGTACCCAGCCACTAAGTAGGGATATAAGATTAGGCTGCTGACCTAATGTTGCCCAGAGAATACCGTCGCAAAAGTGAGTTTGTACCTCAAGATCATGTGCTAAAGCCGTTGCTAGGGTAGATTTACCAACCGAACCCAAGCCGTGAATGGCAGTCACAACCAAAGTACGCACATCATTCGACTCTGTAAGCAGACGAGTTTTTAGGTCTTGGCTATATTCGGGACGGTTTACGTAGTAACTTGGCAGGGGTGGTGCTTGAAAGAGTTTTTCTAACTTTACCCGTTTCCCAACGGGCTGTAGCTTAAGTTTCAACTCATGAGTTACGCCACGCTGCACGAAAGGGCATTTAGGTGGAACGCAGCCCGAAAACCTCCTATTTTCGTTAGTAGCTCCCTTGTCGAAAATAACCCGCAGTCATGAATTAATGGGGATAAAGGGCAGGTCTAATGCGGCGAGCGCCCTCAAGGCTGACGGTCTTGATGTATAAACAGTGGCAGTTTAGCTATCTCAAAGCATACATGATCTTAGTGGACTTTCCCAGCGTAGCAGGCAAGAAGCCCCGTTTTTCGTGACCCAGACCGAAACATCACAAAATCTTATCCGTGGGTTGCCTTTCTCGTGATAAATTTCACTTAACTTTGAGGCGGGTTTCACACCCATTTCACTTGCTGCTATTTCCCGACATTTCAAGCCAGTGATTGACTGAGCGCACCAATCCGTAAGCCAGTGGCTTTCAATGAGGTCGCGCTCGGTCAATCACTGGCACTTCTTGGGAGTCCAGAGTCCGGGCGGTAGCTCCCCTCGTGCAATGTGAAGGTAAACTTTAGGTATTGCTGTTTAATCGGATATCCGATGCGTTGCCCTTTCACGGTGTCCTCAAAAGCCTGATGTGTCAAGTTAGGTTCTAGGAGATGGCAAGACATGTGTCTTGAAAATCAAAAAACAATCCTATCCTGACATGATGGAGCGGTGGTAGGAAGTGTCAGGTTAGGGTGTACTCTAATCGGACAAGCAATTATATGGCCTTGACTTCGTTCAGTAGCTCGGGGTGGCGATGCAACACTTTAAGCAGCTTTATTAGCGCCAGAGACGGCATAGTCTTTCCATTCTCGTATCGAGAAAAAGCATTGACCCCCCCGCCGAAAATCTCTGCGGCTTCTTGCTGGTCAAGAGCGAGCTTTTTGCGAACGGTTGCAATAAAGTTCGGATCGACAACCGACGCATTTACCTGCTTGTTAAATTCCAACATTTCCGCACTGATGCGCGTTGATTCGACCATATCAAAAATGGCTTCATTGCAGGCAGGGCAGAAGTCGCCAATCACTGCCGTAATAATGGTTGATTCACCTTTATAGGTGTATGGCATATCGCGGGTATCATGTACCAGTTCCGCCTTTGCGCAAGATGGACATTTCATAGTCATAGCTCCTTAAACGATACGATGAACACGTTATCAATGACTGTAAGTTTTAAATAGACCTCTCCGGCTGTCGTTGTAGGACGATACACATCCTGCCAAATGCGGTGGTCGGCGTGCGTCGTCAAGTCGCTATCTCCCTACTCGTAATTCTTCGTTCTTAATTCGTAATTACCCCATGCATAAATGCTCTTGCTTGAATAAAAAGTTGCTGCGCATTCTTTCTTTTTCATAAATAAATCGCGTAGCAAGAGCGTTGCGCGGCAGTCAGGGACTTGTACCCTCAATTACGAATTACGAATTACGAA
>CAZZVG010000799.1:0-3939 GCA_964657295.1 Iningainema sp.
CATGCAGTTTTCGCCAATTAGCTCGTAAACCTTGTATTTCATGGCTTCAAGCTCTTCCATAAGAACATTAGTACCAAAATAATAACTCATCTTATATGAAGTTATGGTAATTTACGTCGTATTTAATTGTGATGTTTATTAAAGTTCCCTCAAAGAAAGTGGGTGCGCTCTGGTAGAGTTCCTGGCTGTCGTCAATTAAAGCGTAACCCTAAATCTCATAATAGTTTAGATACAGAGTACAAATATACTTTAACTCTCGCTAAAACTCCTTACTACGGTGTTAGTACCTGTTTTGCTACAACTTCCTTCCTCTCTTGCTGCTGTACGCTTCATGCGTACCATCACTCACTGCCTATTAAAAATTTATACTGTAGACCAATTTAATTATGTAAATAAATATTGAGATATTGTTAAAAGTATTGACAATTAACAACTAATGAAGAACGTTTCTTCATGCAAACTTACTCAGTTTCGTGAGGAAGCAATGTCGTTTCTTCCACAGGCGGAGCTTCGGTGATGACACCTGCCTGAGTCAAATGTGGTTTGATAATCAAACTAACGCCAATTGCCCAAGCGACTGAAACCATCCAGCCTGCCAGAATATCACTGGGAAAGTGAACTCCCAAATACAGTCGTGTCCAGCCAATCGCCAAGACGAACAAGCTTCCCACAATCAAAATCAACCAGCACCAAACGCTTCCCCAAGTCAAAATGACTAAAGCTGCTACCAGTGTCATACTCGTCATTGCATGACCACTGGGAAAAGAGAAATCCAACTCAGGAGAAGGTGAATCCCACAAATGGGGACGTATTCGATGCATGAACTCCTTTGTTGTACGGTTAATGATGATGCTTCCCAGCGCTGTTGTCAGTAAATATGTCACCGTTCGCCAACGTCTCAGGGCTAAAAATACCAACCCGATGACAGAGACAACGGGTATCACAGTCCGAGAAGAACCAAGCTTCGTGAGTCTTGCGGCAAGCACATCTAGTTGTACCTGTGATGATTGATGAATCGCTACCAAAATAGATTCATCCCACGGAAAACCACCTTCATTCACCCATACCTTCACAGCCAACAACCCAAAAATTTGCAGAGGTAAATAAACCCCGATGGATAACAACAGCAGAGAACGCCAATGAGCAACGAGTAGTTCTCGGAAAAAGTTGACAAAGGACTGTCCAAGCTTGCCAAAGTCAGATTTCATCATTCTCAATCACCATAAATACAAATACGGCAATACAATCGGAATTATGTGGTTATTATAGAGATAGGGCCCAACACTTTAGACAGTAACATCATGGACCACTCATTACTACCACTTTTCAGCTTCTTCGTTGGCGTGATTGTTGGTTTAACGGGAATTGGTGGAGCATCCTTGATCACGCCAATGTTAATTTTTCTGTTCCAAGTCCCGCCAGCCATCGCTGTGAGTTCTGATGTTGTAGCTGCCACATCCATGAAGTTTGTTGGTGGTTTCAAGCACTGGCAACAGAAAACCATTGACATAGAGATCGTTCAATGGCTGGTATTAGGCAGTGTTCCCGGATCGCTCTTTGGGGTAGGAATTCTACACTTTTTGAAGCAAACTGGGGACGATAACCTCAATGGCATCCTGCTCCATTTAGTTGGATTGATGATTTTTTTGGTCACATTGTTGGCATTAATACAGTTATTACTGTTGACTTTTTTGCCAAAACTTGAGTTAATCGACCTCCCAAAGCTAGACTTACAAACTACCTCTGGTCGAGTTTTGACAACGATAGTCGGAGCAGTTTTAGGCTGTTTGGTAGGTTTAACCAGCGTGGCGTCCGGTTCCATGTTTGCACTAGTTCTGATTGGCTTTTTTCCCCTAGATGCTCGTAAATTAGTTGGTACAGATATTTCACAAGCAGCGATTCTATTATTCTTCACCTCTTTGGGACATCTCACCTTGGGAACAGTTGACTGGAGTCTAGTATTACCTATATGGTTAGGTTCTATACCAGGGATCATAGTAGGTGCACAGCTTTGTCAAATAGCTCCTCAACGCCCACTTCGGTTTGTCATTTATACACTTTTGCTCATGGTAAGTTGCAAATTAATTTATTAACGTCAGCATTTAGCTCTGAAAAGAATTCAGATGCCAAATCTAAGTATGCTGTCTTTAAATTGCTAAATAATACAAAAATTACGTTACATGTAGCAACAAACCGAACGTACCTCTTTCATACATAATAAACAGACCCAGAGCAATCAACACAAACGGGACAATAGCATTAGCGTAGCGACTCAAAGCACCGGAGATTGAGGGTTGACGAGCAAATAAGTATGCGATCGCACACCAAACCCCTACCAGCACAAAAAATATACTGATAATGATGCCTAAACTGATAAGATTGTTCCCAGCAAACAATGGTATGTAAATGCTGATATTATCACCACCGTTGGCAAACGTTACCCCTGCCACTTTGTAAGTTTGGGGATTGAAAACACTAAACAAAAAAGACTGTATGGGATTAACCTGTGAAGATGGCTGAAAAATGTTAGTAACTGTTTGAAGTTCTGTAGTTTCCTGTTCCCGATGAAAAAGTTGTTTCAAACCAATCGCAATAGGTAGTAATCCCAGTAATCCAATCCATTCTCTTCGGACTACCAAGCCACCAAAAAACCCAGGTAAGCTAAAGATGATAATGGCTGTAAAACCCAGATACTGGCCAATCACAATATGCCACCAACGGAAATTCTCATTCACCTGAGAAAAAAATAACAGCAGGATGATTATGTCATCAATATTAGTTGCCACAAAGGCGGTTACTGCTGTAGCAAAAGCCGTCCCAAGCTCACTTATAGTTATATTTAGATGCATAAATCGTAGTTAAGACAGTAGGAGCGGGTTTAATTATAGATAACATCTGGGTAGATCCGATATTCTGTCAAACCCGCCCGTACAGGATTAGGGGCTGTAATGACTAGAAAAAATTCATAATCAAACAAATATCAGGAAACAGCAATGAATTGGTTCTTCACTGCAATTAGCACGGGGGCAGTTGCCTTTAGTGCCACTAATATTGATGATATCGTCATCCTATTGCTGTTTTTTTCTCAAGTAAATACGACTTTCACTCACTCGCACATTGTTGCGGGTCAATATTTAGGTTTCACTGCACTAGTTCTTGTCAGTCTTTCTGGTTTATTTTGGAGTTTAATTATACCACAAAATTGGATTGGATTACTTGGTTTAATCCCAATGGCAATAGGAATTAGCAGTTTAGTGAATCGGGAAAACGAATCAGTGGCGGAGGTTTCAGAGGAAATAGAGCATGAGGACTCCATTTTGGCTAATTTTCTTTCTCCTCAGATTTATAGTGTAGCTGCTGTAACGTTTGCTAATGGTAGCGACAACATTAGCGTTTACTTACCGTTATTTGCTAGCAGCGACATAGCAAGTGTTTTGGTAATAATAACCGTTTTCTTTTTCCTCATTGGAGTTTGGTGTTACGCAGTCTATAAATTGACTCACCAAAGAGAAATTGCTTTGGTCATGACTCGCTACGGCAATTATCTTGTACCTTTTATTTTGATCGGATTGGGCGCTTTTATGGTGTTGAAAAGTGGAGCTTTGAGCTTCGTCAAGTTAGTTGCAAGTTGTTTGTGTTTAATCGTTCTCGTGAAAAACAATGAAGGCAGTGATGAAATTCAGGAAGGTTGAACTGTTACTGTGCGTTAACTCTCTTTGATTCATTTTTCTTCACACTGTGTCCTCAGAGATGATGCCGGCATAACCCCTACTGTGCCTACATTTAGACGCTCTCCGGGGCTAGCGCAGTCGGTATCTTCGTTCTTTCAATCATCAGTTATACCGCCAACCTCAGTATTTTTGCAGTCTGTCAACCGACTATTGTAGAGATGGCACATTAAAATATTTTGTGTTACAATTATACATAATTTGGAAACTC
>CAZZVG010000800.1:0-3936 GCA_964657295.1 Iningainema sp.
TACTGCCTGGAACCAGAAATCTTGAAATCAACAACTTGACACTCCCCTTACTAGATGTAGAGTTCTTTACCATGTTTTGCCAGCTGGCAAGAATATTTTTCCAACCCCTCCCAAGTATGCCTATTGTTATCTGGTGTTTGTGGCATCCTGTTGGTCATCAGGAAAGTTTGGGAATTGTCCGAGGCGGAATTCGTGCGATCTGCGCTTCTCCCAAGGGGAGACGCTAAGGGCGAACGCAGCAGCGCTTCGCGATCGCCTGACGGTGCAATATGCCCTTTATCGTATCCCGACCTACTATAAACACTCTTGCTCACCCGTTCCCAACCTGTAGGCAATGTATCATCAGGACGAAGGAGCAACAAGTGAACCCCTTGCACGTTTGCTTCTGTTAAAAACGAATGGTCTTCAAGAAGATCTCGACCATTGCCAGAAAGCATACAATTTACATTAAAAAGATTTGAAAGGATATGGATAGCAGATGGTTCAACATTAGAAGCATCCCGATCGTAAACTAAAAAGTTTATCAGATGTGCCAAAAGGGCAACTAGGGGGAAAAATGGTAACACTAATGGATTTAGTAACTCACCTACCTATAGAAATTTTGTTTTGGACAAATCCCAAGCAAGCAGATACTCATTAGACATCTCCGAAAACTGCCAAAGTATCTCTGTCCCTGAATTTAAACAGGCGAGCCCGAACGGGCAAGCCCCCTTGGGGCATCAGCAACTTAAAACAGAGAGCAGTCTCAAAGGAAAAATAAGGTTTTGAAACCGAGCAGATGTTTAGTTTCACTTCAGTCACAGTCCCATCCTGAACAATTACCCTGTCTACTAGCTGGCGATAAAGAATAGTTTTGTTTTCATTTTTCCTTGGTTTCCCGACTTATCAAGGGAATAGCAGTCAGCAGATCGCGGACTAGGTATCCATCGCGGCATTTCAGCCATCGCCTGGAATTGAATAAAAAATCTATGTATTAAACTCCAGATTTTTGGACTGTAAATTAAGCGATCGCTATCGCCAAAATTCCAAAATCGGGTTAAAAACATGATTTTTATATAGTACAAAGAAAGGGCTGGTCCTAGCTTTATAGGAGATTGTCAAGCGTAATTAAATTTCAGGTAATACTACCCATTGACGACAAGCCATGACCCCTATCGACCCCATAACCTATCTCCAAAACCCAAAGACCAAGATAAACTTACGACACACTAGGAAACGCCAAGAGTTGGCTTACAAGCTAGTCTTTACGGATGTACCCAAGCCGACGTGGAGCTTCTTAGAGTACCTCTTGCAGTCAGAAACCCGCGTACACTGCACCCACAACAGAAGAAAACTAGAGAACCAACTCACACAACACTGCCCTAGATACAAGGACTATAACAACGGTAAGTCACGCTGGTTCCCACAACGTTACTGGAGCAGAGAGGATCAGTATTTCTGGCTGTACTTTTATGCCTACAAAAGTTTACGAGCTCTGGGTGAGGAGATTCAAGAGCGCCAGCCTTCTGGCTGTACCTATGAGGAGTGGGTCTGTGATTCTGACGATGAAGACTGGGAGGCTGGCTACTGTGGTTGTGATTTACCAGAAGATTAGGGTAAGGATACTTTTTAATTTGGTAATAGAGCACTCTCGTTAAGACGTGTTTTTTTGGGACTATTGATAAGCCAATTCGTGTTGTATTACAAATAAAACATAAATAATACAGATTTGTAGTGACACCCTCGCTCTGTGACCGTTAACTGTTGCGGCTGAGAACGAAATATTAGGACTTTGATCCCCCTATTCCACGTTTTGGCTCTTATGTCGTTCTCAATATTTTCCTTAAACAACAACAACAATGGTGTTTAAGACCCACTTAACGCATCGTTGTTCAAAAATAAGTACGACTTGTTTAACGACGTAATCAAAGTTTCTCACAAGTGTTAGTTAGCACACAGGATTTTACAAGATGGGGAGAAATTAATCTATACTGGTTGGGTCATACTCTAGCTGCCCTTTGATATGATGCTAGCTCTCGTAAGAAGCGAGGAACGATGCAGCATCGTTGTTAAAAATATAAACAGCGTATGTTCCAAGCTAGACTTACGTCCTAAACGTTGTGAACGAGATAACTCCTCTTAAGTGGAACAGAAGGCGAAAACCATTAATTTCTCGTGATTGCGATTTAGATGCCTAAGCAGAGAGTCACCCCCCTAACTCGCTGGCTCTATCGGTTCCAGGTATTGGATTTCTAGAATGCTGATTCTTGCGTGGAAAGAGACGCTGTAATAAATCTTAATAAAATTCGGAAACGCCTACAGACTACAATTTACAAGTTGCAACGCGAGAAAAGAATGTGATTTTTCTCTTCCATGCCGCCCCTGGGGTTTTGAATCTCCCACCTTTATATGGTATGCTTCCCCTGTATTTGCTGAGGTTTCCTTTTATACCCTTAATCAGTTCCCAGTTACTCACATAATCATTAACCGCGCCTCCTTCATACCACCCAACTGCTTTAGCGAATTGTAAATATTTTTTATAATCTTTGTCATTCAACTGTTCTGGTTTTATACCCAGTCGATTCCCAGTCTTAATCAATATTTCCTTTTCCACACTAAAGCCAAAACGGCTGTGTGAATTGCTGACCCAAAGCTTGTCTATTCTTTGCAGGTCTGGACAAGACAAGCTATTCATGCTGTCATATTCTAAGGATTTTTCTTTTTCTCTTTTAGCAAGGGTTAGTATGAGCCGATATGTTAAGTCATCAGCTTCTTGCCAATTTTGAGCATTCAAATAACTTTGAAGTTCAGCATATAAATGTTCTGTAAAAGATTTTTCAACCTGTTTTCTAAATTCTGATTCTGTATTATTTTTGGAGAGTAGCTGGATTAATTCTCGATGAATAGATTCTATATTTGCGCCCGTAACGAACTGATTATCTTTGGTAAAGTTAGTTTCAGTTGGATGCTCCTTTAAAATGTTCAATGCTTTTTTATAAGCTTTAATAGCATCTGGCTGGGTTTCGTTTTTTTTAGCTAACAAACTGCCTTGAATTTTGGAGAATAATACTTGAATCTGATAGTCCTTGAAGTCTAATCGTTTTTTATCTGCTTCTGCTGCGTCTAAATTTTTCTTGCTTTCATCAATTTCCTGTTCTGCCTCTTTCAGTTTTTTTTCTGCGTCTCTTTGGGTTTTTTAGGCTGTTCATCTGTTTGGGATTTATAAAGCTGTTGATTTGCTTGAGATTGAGCAGCAAATACTAATGCTTGTTTTAATGAGTAATTATCAATGTTAAAAGATAAAGCCGATAGCCTTAAAGCTTCGTTGTAATCTGAATTAGAGGAGTTCTGATTTTCTAATTCTCCAGCTAATTTATTTAATTGCTTAACAGCATCAACTTCTTTTTTAATTTTATTGAGTTGAATTTTCGACAATAACCCTACAGTTGCTGCTCCTAGAACTGCTACAACTACAACAACAAATCCAATACTAATTCGTTGTTGAGCTTTCTTATTAGCCTCAGCTAGTGCCTGATTAGCCTCATTTAATATTTGATTCCTTGTCTCAGTGGCTTCTCTATCTTTTCGCTCTCGCTCCAAAGCAGCTTCTTGCTCTTTAGAACGCTCTTGTACACTAGCACTAATAAACTCTTGCTCAGAGGGTGTCATTTCAAGATATCGCTTGTGCAACCAATCTTCAGCCACAACCAATGGTGTTCCCCGTAACAATGCCCCAGAGTCATGGGGACTAATCTTCCACTCAAACATTGCCACCTTCAACCGCTCTTGCCAAAGGCGAAACTCACGGCTCGCTGTCATCCACTCTCGTAAAGTCTCCCACTCTCGGATCAGGGCTTCGTGGACAATTTCTACTGTATCTTCAAGGGATTTTTCATCGCGTCCGGTGACAACTAAACGGGCTGGGTATCCTGCTAAATAACTCACTAATCCCCAGTT
>CAZZVG010000801.1:0-3935 GCA_964657295.1 Iningainema sp.
TTCCAGTTTTTGGAAAAAACACATGTAGCAGCGACTCCAAACAAAATTGACGATTGTCATTATGAATATCGATGGCAATGGAAGCCACGCCCAGGTCAAGAGTTGGTTTACTTGCCACCTGATTATTTGCCCTCTCCAAAGCAAATTGCTGAGGTTGTCCAACCGGAAGCAGCCCGGTTGAGTAAATATCTGAGAATGAAGGATTACTACTCGGCAGTAGAGCCGCAGTTGGATGTTTTGTGTACAGCTTACATTCTCCAAGCCTTTCAACAACTCGGTTGGCAGCCTCAATTACACCAACACGTTGATGCGGAAACTCTTGCAGAACAATTAGGCGTGGCTGAGCAACACAAACGTCTTCTGGGTCGAATACTGGAAATATTACTTGAAGATGGTGTGCTGAGTCAGGTAGACAAGCAATGGTCAGTCCGTCAGATCCTAAAATTAAAAGAGCCAGATAAGATTTGGCAAGAGCTTGTAGCCCAGTATCCTAGCTACTTAGCGGAACTGACGCTGCTGGGAAGATGTGGGCAGCAGTTAGCGGACGTCTTACGAGGTAATGTTGACCCTTTAGGACTGATTTTCCCGGAAGAGTCTTTGACAACAGCTGAGCATTTTTACCAAGATGCACCTACGACTCGAATCTATAACCTGTTGGTGCAACATGCGATCGCTACATTAGTAGCAAGTTTACCTCAAGAAAGAATAATCCGGATTTTAGAGATTGGTGCCGGTACAGGCTCCCTAGCTTCTTATGTATTTCCTCTACTTCCAACCAATCGCTCACAATATGTTTTTACTGACGTTTCCCAAGTCTTCACTGTTCAAGCTCAGCAGAAGTTTCACGATTATCCGTTTGTTGAATATCAACTATTAGATATTGAAGTTGATCCCATAGCTCAAGGATTTTCGCCGCACTCGTTTGATTTAATTCTGGCAACGGATGCACTGCAAGCGACAACTGATTTGCGGAAAACACTGAAGAATGTCAAACAGCTTTTGGCGTCGGATGGGTTGCTAGTTTTGCTGGAGTTCACCAAACCCTCACGTTGGAACGACTTGGTATTCGGATTACTCAAAGGCTGGTGGCTATTTTCTGATTTGGATTTACGACCGTCACATCCAATCCTTAGTTTTCAAAAATGGCACAATTTGCTCATAGAGGTAGGGTTTAAGGAAGTTGCTGGAATTCGAGATCCAGAGGCAAATGAGGAATCTCTACAAACTGTGATCGTCGCTACTGCTTCTAATTTTGAGCAAGAATCTGCTGTGAAAATAAACGTTTCCCATCAACCAGAAAAACAAGAAAGCTGGTTGATTTTTGCAGACAGCTTCGGCGTTAGTCAGCAGCTAGCAAATTTGCTGAAACAACACTCACAAAACCCGATTCTCATCTCGCCCGGAACAGCTTTTTCTCAGCTTGATGACAATAATTTCCAGATCAGAACGCAACATTTAGAAGATCTACAGCAAGTTTTGGAAACAGTTAACAGCGCTCAGTCTCCTTGTCGTGGTATAGTCCATCTTTGGAGCATAGACGCACCGCCGATAGAGCAGACCACAATTTCTTCCTTAGAATCAGCCCAGACAGTAGGTGTCTTGAGCTTAGTTCACTTGGTTCAAGCATTGGTGAAAGTTGGTTGGAACCATTCCCCTCGTCTATTTTTAGTAACTCGTGGTCTTCAAAGCGTGGGAGAAGAAGTTAAATCTCTTTCAATTGCCCAGTCTCCCTTGTGGGGCTTAGGTAGGGTGATCGTCAACGAACATCCAGATTTCCGTTGCACAATGGTTGATCTTAGTTCTACCACCACCTCCCCGTCAGAAATTCAATCTCTGTTTGACGAGTTATGCTCAGATGAACGAGAAGATGAAATCGCTCTGCGGGGTGAAGCTCGTTATGTCCATCGGTTGATGCCCTTATCATCTACAGATATTGGTTCAGTGCCAGAACAGGCTGTAACTACGACTCCTCAAGCTTTTCGTTTAGAAAATTCCACAACTGGAATTTTAGACAACCTGACTCTGCGGGCAACTACACGCCAAAAACCTGATCTTGGAGAGGTGGAAATTCAGGTTTATGCTACAGGTCTTAACTTCAAAGACGTAGCTAAGGCAATGAACTTGCTGGCCGATGTTAATTTAGAGGGTAATTTTTTTGGACCAGCTCTTGGTCTAGAATGTACAGGAATTATTACTGCAATTGGCTCTGGCGTTGAAGGATTTGAGATAGGAGATGAAGTCGTTGCTCTTGCTCCTCACAGTTTTGGCACTTATGTCACTACAGATATCCGTTTAGTGGTGCATAAGCCTGCACATCTCAGTTTTGAGTCAGCTGCCACAATTCCTCTAGTTTTCCTAACTGCTTACTACGCCTTACACTACTTAGGGCGAATCAGTAAGGGAGAACGGGTTCTCATCCATGCCGCAACCGGGGGTGTCGGTCTTGCTGCCATCCAAATTGCCACTGCAGCTGGTGCAGAAATCTTTGCCACAGCTGGTAGTCTGCAAAAGCGGGAGTTTCTCAAGAACTTGGGCGTGCAGCACGTCATGGATTCCCGGTCATTAGCGTTTGCTGATGAAGTCATGGAGCTGACAGGTGGTAAAGGCGTAGATATCGTCCTCAACTCTTTGGCAGGAGAGGCTATTCCCAAGAGCCTCTCTGTTTTAAGAGCCTATGGACGTTTTATAGAAATTGGCAAGCGGGATATTGACAGCAATAGCAAGTTAGGGCTACGACCTTTTCAAAAGAATTTATCGTTCTTTGCTGTGGATCTTGATCGGTTTGCAAATGAACGCCCTGATTTTTGCGGTTCTTTACTGTGCGAATTGATGCAATACTTTAACAAGGGAACCTTCCACCCGCTTCCTTATCGGGTATTTCCCATCTCGCGGGTGGTAAGTGCTTTCCGCTACATGGCACAAGCCAAGCACATCGGCAAAATTGTCGTAGATTTGCAAGACCCAAAGGTCAGTTTGGCTCCTTCATGTGAGGAAACAATCACATTTCGCAGTGATGGAACTTACCTGGTCACTGGTGGACTCGGTGGTATTGGCTTAGCGGTGGCGAAGTGGTTAGTGGAACACGGGGCGCGACACTTAGTACTGATGGGACGGAGCGATGTGCTTTCAACAGCAGCTTCAACAGCCATAGAAGCGATGAAAGAGTCGGGGGCTGAAGTTGTTGTTGCTAAAGCAGACGTAACTCAACAACAGCAAGTTCAAAGCATTCTAGCTAACATTAGTCAACAAGCGCCGTTAAGAGGTATTATCCACGCTGCAATGGTGCTTGACGATGCTCTTGTGCTGCAACTGAACTGGGAGCGTATGCACAAAGTCATGGCACCCAAAATGCTTGGAGCCTGGAATTTGCATACTCAGACATTAAATACACCGTTGGATTTCTTCTTGCAGTTCTCTTCTTTCACTTCACTCGTAGGAAATCCAGGACAAGGAAATTACGTAGCTGCTAATATTTTTCTTGACGCGCTGGCTCATTACCGCCATGCAATCGGTCTGCCAGCTCTAACCATCAATTGGGGTTCTATTGCTGATGTTGGTTATGTTACCCGCAACGCTGATGTCGCTGAACATCTCAAGCGACTGGGAATTCAACCTTTGCCACTACAGCAAGTGCTGAAGAAAATGGGAGAATTACTACTCCAACCAGAGGCGGTTCAGACGGGAGTCGTGGATGCAGATTGGCATCGGTGGAGCCAAGTTCATCCGGCTGGTGCATCTCCAAGGTTTTCTTACCTGAATCAGGCAGCAGCAGTCTCAGAACAGGCAGATGCTGAGAATGGTGAAGAAAATTTGAGCTACAGCGCTTTATTATCGGCAACACCAGCAGAGCAAGAGCAGTTGTTGGTGTTTCGGATTAAAGAACAAGTAGCAAAAATAATGGGAATTGCTGTCGCTAAACTGGACATCAGGCGATC
>CAZZVG010000802.1:0-3932 GCA_964657295.1 Iningainema sp.
GTAAACGTCGTAATTGGTTTTATCTAAAATTTCTAACGCCATGCCAGGAATAGGTTTTACGTCCCAATGCTCAACAAACAAATCGAAATCAGATTTTGTCATAACTCATGTTTTGCTTTTCAGAGCAGCTTCGGCCAGAATATCATTTACTGCTATGATAAACTCCTGTTCCAGATATGGTTTGGCGAAGTAAGCCGTGGCACCCAATTGCATTGCTAATTGGTAATGTTTTTTATTATTACGAGACGTAAGTACTACAACTGGAATCTGTGAAAATTGAGGATTTTGACGGCGGTGGCTGAGAAATTCAAAGCCATTCATTCGAGGCATCTCGAGGTCACAAATCACGAGTTGCACTGAAGCATTTTTCCGTAATTCCTCAATTGCTTCTTGTCCATTCTGTGCTTGTATAACTCGAAAACCAGATCTTTTGAGGGAAAGAGCCAAGGTTCGGCGGAGAGTGACGGCATCATCGACAACAAGAATCATCGGTGCTAGAACGGTTTTACTGGCAGCCAAGGACGGGTAAACAGGTGCAATTTTGGTTTGAGCGGCAGCTGGCGAGGCAGAGGTATTACCAACTACACCCATATTTTGCTTTTGAGCAAAGCTTAAGAGCGTATTAGCATCAATCACAGGAATAAGACTGCCGTCCCCTAAAATGGTACAGCCGTAAGTATAACTGGGAGGTGCGATCGCTGCGCCGAAGGGTTTAATCACCAACTCTTGCTCAGTCAGCAACCGAGTCACCTGCAAAGCAACCATCTGCCGATCTTTTGTGAGGATCAGTGCTGGCAATTCCCAAGATTCAGGTGTATAGATAGAAGCCCATACCCGATTGGGAGAAGCTTCTGGTAATGGACAGGTATAATCTAATAGGTCAGCTAGTCGATAAAGTGGAATAATCTTTTCTTCCCAATAGAGAAAATGCTGTGTTCCAGATTGTCTAATTTGTTGAGGTTGAGGCGTTAAGATTTCAATGACACTATCAGTACGCAGGGCAACGGTTGTCGAGCCACTGCTACAAATCATTAATCTTGCTATTGTTAAAGTCTGTGGCAAATATAACGTAAAGCATGTTCCAAGTCTTGGAACAGAGTTTACGGTGATTGTTCCTTTGATTGATTGCAATTGACTTCGCACCACTTCCAAACCGATGCCCCGCCCTGAAAGCTGATTCACCTGAGAGGCTGTGGAAAATCCCGGCTCAAAAATGAACTCGTAGAGATCAACTGGAGTGGCGATCGCCAGTTGTTCTGTTGATAACCAACCTAATTCTAGCGCCCGATTCCGAATCCGTTCTAAATTCAGCCCCTGACCATCATCCTTCACTTCAATAATTGTTTGATTGCCTTTATGATAGGCACAAATTTCAATCTGCCCTTGTTCTGGTTTAGAGTGCTGTCGTCTAACCTCTGGTGGTTCGATACCGTGATCGAAGGCATTCCGAAGCAAATGCAATAATGGGTCGTAAAGTTTTTCTTGGATCGCTTTTTCAACCAATACATCTGTACCAGTTAACTTTAAAGTGACAGGCTTGCAATAGGTTGTGGACAGATCCCGCAATACACGTGGAAAACGATTCAAAATTTCGTCCAAGGGTAACATGCGTACCTGGAGCAGGTCATCCCGTAACTGTGTTAGCATATGCTGCTGTTGAACCAGGATCTGTTCCGATTGCTTGGCAAAGAGGTCGATGTCGTCAGTAACTTCTTCTAGCTGCACCATCTCCTCAAGAATAATCTGGACATGCGAGTGCAAAGCTCCATAGCGATCTATCTCTAGGGAATCAAATTCAGGAGTAGTCAGATCATCCTCACGAATCGCCGCGTGTTGATCGCTGATCTCTGATAAGTAGCTTTGTTGTGGAGCTTCACCATTCGGGAAGTCACTTTGCGGTGTGATGAGTGTTTGATCACAGATTTGCCGCAAGTCATTCATTTGGTTCTGAAATGAAGTAAAACGCTGCCGCAAGTTTCGCAATGCTCCTAAGATCTGCTCATTTTGGAGGAAAAGCCCTTCACGGTTAATAACTAGCTCACCCACAAGATTGTTCATACTTTCTAGGCGCTCGGAGTCTACCCGAACGCTCAGACTGGGACTGTTCGGCAATTCCACTGGATGAACCTGGAAAGGGGGAATTGTCTGGTAGATCTCGGTCGATTGACTCACTTGAAGGGCATTACCGAGATTGGATGGAAGGGCTGGCGAAATTGACTCTGCAACAGTCAGTTTATTAGAGGCTGATGGAGCGATCGTGGGGGTTTTTGCTAATGCAATCAAGGCAGCCGAAGCGCCTGAAGCTTGAACACTATTGCCTGACAGCAGGGCAGTTCGACTGCGCTCAAAATCAGCCAATGCCAGTTGTGCAATTTCCAATGCACGATCTGGGTGAGCCTCTAGAGCCTGAAGAAGCGTGTTGACAATTGACCCAAATTCTGGTAAGTTAAGAAATTCAGCAAATCCGGCGAAGACTTCTGCTTGTGCTCTCAACTCTCCTGCAACTTGATATTGATCAGGATTAGCGACAACTTGAGCAAGCCGCTCCAACCCTTGAGCAATATTCACAGTAAAGATGTCAGTCACTAAATCGACACCGAGATCGGTTGAACTAGAAATATATCGATCTGTGTTGAGTAGAGCGTCTCCACAACGAGCCTCCAGTAGAGTAAAGATCGGCTCAGCGTTCGCCAACGCGACATCTGGGTCAAAACTCCCTGTTCTTATTTGCTCTATCAAGGGTAAACGGAGACAGTCGTAAGCTTGTAATAGGTACGTTTCCAGCTCTGTATCAATTAGTAATGTCTCGTCATAAAAAGCTTTGACAACGTTTTCCATACGGTGTGCTAGAGTGGCGATTAGCTGTAACCCCACACTAGCGGCTCCTCCTTTTAAGGTGTGAGCTGCACGCATTAAGTCGTGGACTTTAGCAATGCTTCGCTTTTGGTGGAGCGACAATAATCCAACTTCAAGAACGTGCAGTAACTCAGGTGCCTCTTCAATGAAGAATTGGTAAGCGTAGTCACGGAGATCAGAGGGGATTGCCATAGTTCATCAAAGATCCTGTTTGCCTTACTGAACTTTGAATTGTCCGACACTTTCCTGCAACAATTGCGCCACTTGGCGCAATTGCTCAAACGACTCGGAGACTTGATTGGCTTCTGCTGAGGTTTGATTGGCGATCAAGGCAACATTTTGCATAGTTTGGGTGATAACCTCCGAGGTTTGGGATTGAGAAATCGTTGCTTGAGAGATCGTGGTCACCCGTGCGCTAATTTCAGAACTGACTGCTGTGATTTTATTCAAGCTTCGGCGAGTGACATCTATCAAATTCGTTCCTTTCACAACTTGTTCTGTTCCTGATTCCATCGCTGTCACCACCTCCCTCGTTTGCGCTTGAATGCTGAGTACCAAGAGTCTGATTTCTTCTGTCGCTTCTGCGGATTGTCGTGCCAGTGTCCGCACTTCATCGGCAATGATTGAGAAACCCCTTCCTTGCGCTCCAGCACGCGATGCTTCCACCGAGGCGTTGATTGCCAGAGTATTCGTTCGAGCAGCAAAAGCATTAATTAGGTCAACGACTTTAGAAATTTTTTGTGAAGACTCTCCAAGATATTTCACCTTTTTAGCTGTCTCCGCAACAGTTAACCGGATTGCCTGCATTCCATCGACTGTTTGGTTCATCACAGCATCTCCTTCTGCCACAGTTCGATCAGCGAGTTTCACAGCCTCTTCAGCTTGTGCCGCATTGGCAGCAACTTCTCGTGCCGTGTTCGCCATTGCAGTCACCAGTTTTAAGGCAGCGCTGACTTCCTCGACTTGCAGTAATGCCTCAGTTGACAAAGATTGTACTGCGGCTTCCTTTGTGTTGGTTGTCACAACGACTTGAGTGGTTGCTTCCTGCACTTGAAGCACAATTTTCCGTAAGCTAG
>CAZZVG010000803.1:0-3921 GCA_964657295.1 Iningainema sp.
TCCTATATCTTTATGGCACAAATGCCCCAAATTAAGCTGTGATGAAATTCGCCAACAATTGGCAGATCTTTTAACTATTGACTCCTTGAATAAAACACGTATTTTATTCAAGAATGTTTGGGAGACTCGTAAACATGCTCAGGATGAATATACAAAAGATAAAGCAACTGCTCGAAATCAACTTCTGCAGCCTCAGTCTGCGGACTATTTTGGTTATCAGTTAGGATTTTTATGTGACAATCCTTATCGAGTGCCTTCAAGATTTAACTACGATGGAGGAGGTAATGACTTAAGTGGATATGACTAAATCATTTCCGAAAAATAAGACTTACAGGAGTGAGGAATGACTGATAAAGAAAAACAGCAAGATTGGCGATTATTTTTGGGAAATGGACAGCGAAATGAGGCGGGGATTAAGCAGTTGGAAAAGTTAGAACCTCCCCCGTGGCGACAATTTAGCGATCGCACAGATATTCCTGTCAATTCAAAAGGAATTGATGAGCGTTGGCAAGCAATTCAAGACTTATTAAAAACGAAGAAGCAAAAAGAAATTAAACGAGGTCAAAATTTCCGCATTGCATCAGATGCAAAAGATGTCATTGATGCAGTGAATGCGGCTATTTACTTACGTCGCCCTCTATTAGTAACAGGTAAACCTGGATCTGGAAAAACTTCTCTTGCCTATGCCATTGCGCATGAATTAGGTTTGGGAACGGTGTTGTCTTGGGCTATTAATGCTCGCTCCACCCTCAAAGAAGGATTATACGATTATGAGGCGATCGCACGTTTACAAGATGTTAATCAAAATGAACAAAGGGACATCGGAGAATATATTACCTTAGGTGCAGTAGGAACAGCCTTTTTACCCTCCCTTCTCCCCAGAGTCTTGCTAATTGATGAAATCGACAAAAGCGATATTAATCTCCCCAACGATTTACTCAATCTTTTTGAAGAAGGGGAATTTAAAATTCCTGAATTGATCCGGCACTCTCAAGACGAACAGAAAAACTCAAACAAGAAAAATTTATTCAACGTTTACACCCAAGACCAAAATATTAAAGCACAGATTGTTAGTGGTTGGGTTCGTTGTTATGCCTTCCCAATCATTGTGATGACGAGTAACGGAGAAAGAGATTTTCCCCCTGCTTTTAAAAGACGTTGCCTAAGAGTCCGAATGCCAGAGCCGAAAACGGATGCTCTTAATGAAATTGTCAAAGCTCATTTCGGTGAAGACTTTTTTCAAGATAAAAAAAATCAAAAGAAAATATCCGATCTAATTAAAGCCTTTCGACCTGATGATAACAAACCTCAAGAACGAGCCACCGATCAATTATTAAATACCATTTACCTACTCACCCGTGAAATCACTCCTGAAGCAGACAATGAAGAGTCTATCAAAGAAATTCTATTTCGACGACTCAATATTGCTGATTAAAACCTGAACTTTTGCTCATTCCTAAAATTCTCTCTTCTCTCTTCCTCTCCTCTTGGCGCTCTTGGCGTCTTGGCGGTTAATAATTCTTACAACTCAAATAGAAAAACTATGCCGCAACCTCAACCCGACTTAAATAATCTCGCTCAGTTAATCGCAGAATTAGCAGAGAAACTAGATCTCACTGGCGAAGAGATAGCTGATGTGTTGTGGTTGGCTTTGAAACGGCAAGAATTTGCAGAAAATCTTAGAGAAGAGCAACTAAATGTCTTAACTGATTTTTTCAAATCTGTTTTCCCAAGAAATATACAGAAGTTAATTGATATTTGGAAAAATTTGATTTCCGAAGACAAAAAAGTAGACACAACTGGCTCAAATGATCCAGACACTACAAAGCTTCCCTTCCCAACACCTGATAGAAGCCAAAAAGCACCCATTTATACTTCTCAAAGTTTTCCTCAAGCCCAAGGCTTACCCATCAGAATTCCTGACGCACCCTCTCTCCGCGAACCTCTCAATTTCGCCCAATCGCTTTATCCTTTAATGCGTCGTGTTGCTACAGGCAACAAAACAATTCTTGATGAAGTCGCTACAGTTGAGCTCGTGGCTTCCGAAAATATTTCCCTTCCTGTAAAAATTTGTTTTCCTGTCCTGAAGTCAGAACCAGAACCTTGGTTAGATCTTGCCTTAGTTATTGACGAAAGTCAATCAATGTTAATTTGGCGGCATACCGTTGAAGAGTTACAACGCTTACTCAAAAATTACGGCATCTTTCGAGATTTGCGAGTCTGGGGTATCAAGCCGGATAAAGAAGGAAACGCACTACAGATTTTCTCGCGTATGGGTAGCAACCATCGCCAAAGCGATCCTAAAGAAATTATCCATCCAACCGGGCGACGTTTGATTTTAGTCGTGAGTGATTGCGTTTCTAATCTCTGGCGCAGGGGAATTATTTTTCCAGTGTTGCACGATTGGACGCAGAAGCAACCCCTAGCAGTCATCCAACTGCTACCAAAGTGGATGTGGCAACGCAGTGCCTTAAGCTTAGGAACTGCGGTAGGCTTTAGTAGTTCCACTGCTGGAGTAGCAAATCGAGATTTGTTAGTCAATAAAAAATTTCTCCGGGAAGAAAGGATCAAAATTCCTGTCTTCACTCTCGAACCAGAAACTGCAGCACAATGGAGTCAAATGTTAGTAGGAAAAGCTGATGCCGCAGTTCCTGGATACCTCCTGCCAACTCAACTAAATATCGCCAAACATCCGCTATTAAAGAGAAAACAAGAAGCTCTGTCATCCCTAGATTCTCAGCAACGGGTTGAGCGCTTCCGTCTAAATACCTCTCCTCTAGGTAGAAAATTGGCAGCGCTCCTCGCCGCCGCACCCGTGATTAGTCTTCCCATTGTGCGCTTGATTCAAGAAAGTTTGTTACCCGAATCTCGACAAGTACAAGTTGCAGAGGTTTTTTTAGGCGGATTATTAAAACCCAAGTCAGAACAAATCATTGAGCCAGAGACTCATCCCGATGTTGTTGAATATGAGTTTCTAGAACCTCACATCCGCGATATTTTCCTCGAAGATGCTCCCGTGCGCGATTCTGGCGATGTTCTCAATGCGGTTTCTCGCTATGTTGCCGAACAGATGGATAAATCTCTCGATGAGTTTATAGCACTTTTGACAACCCCAGGAACAGCAGCACAAGAACAAGTCAAGCCGTTTGCCGAAGTAACCGCCAGGATTTTGCGAAAATTAGGGGGAGATTATTTAAAGCTTGCACTACAATTAGAGCAATCTGCAATCTTAAAAACTTTTCCCTTTGAAACCGTCACCGTCAACCGTCGCGGCGAAATTACCAAACGAGAATCCAAAACCGCCCAATACTTCAGCGAAAACCTGGGCAACAACGTCACCCTAGAAATGGTTGCTATTCCCGGTGGCAAATTCCTCATGGGTTCACCGGCACATGAAGTCAAACGTTCCGCCAGCGAAAGTCCCCAACATCAGGTAGCTGTTCCACCCTTTTTTATGGGCAAGTACCCCATCACTCAGGCACAATGGCGGGTTGTAGCTACTCTCCCACAAATAAATCATCAACTTGATCCCGATCCATCACGCTTTAAAGGCGATGATCGACCAGTAGAGAAAATTTCTTGGTATGAATCTGTAGAGTTTTGTGATAGACTATCAAAACATACGAAACAACACTACCGACTTCCTAGCGAAGCAGAGTGGGAGTATGCTTGCCGTGCGGGCACGACAACCCCCTTCCACTTCGGTCAAACAATTACTCCAGAGTTAGCGAATTACAACGGCAACTATACATATGGCGCTGCTCCAAAAGGAGAGGACCGCCTGCAAACAACACCAGTAGGTAGCTTTAACCTAGCAAATGCCTTCGGTTTGTATGATATGCACGGCAATGTCTGGGAATGGTGCGCTGACCACTGGCACGGTGGTTACAAAGGGGCTCCTACAGATGGAAGTGCTTGGAT
>CAZZVG010000804.1:0-1408 GCA_964657295.1 Iningainema sp.
TAAGAGAAATACTTTGCTGTGTCGCCAAAACTTCAGCATAAGTCGATGCCAAACTAGGGTTTTGAAGCAGTTTCACCCAGAGTCCCCATAAATGATAGTGGTAGATGCCACCGTTGGCGTACGCGGACTGTATCAGATCTTCGAGAGTTAATTCCTGACAACCTAGATAATACAGAGCAATCTGAATTAGTGCTGGATGACCGCGTACAAGCGACATCAGTTGGGCGGATTCCTTAGCAGCACTCCAGTCTAGCCCGTATCGCTGGGCTAAATCTTCTACCTGTTGCTGGGTAAATTCTGGTAAACGGATCGGTAGTCCAATATTAAATGAGGAGCGGTTGATATCCACGTTAGCATACTCTTCTGTAGAGTAAACTACTACTAGCCTAAACTTCTGCCAGTGAGCATTTTGTCGTGCTTCCTCGCACCACGAACGCAACAAGCCAAAGAACTCCTGAGAAATGTCAGGATATTCAAAAAACCGATCGACTTCGTTTAACACCAGAACCACTGGACTTTGAATCTGCTTGAGCAAATAGTTCTGAAAGTAGAAGCTGCAACTCAACTTACAGCCAATTTCCTCATCCCAATAGTCATTCAGGTTGGGGTCAATGCCTAATTCTTTGGCAACTCGCCAGCAAAGATTACGCAAAAGCTGATTTAAGTTAGTTAGACAATCGGAATCGAACTGGTTGCAATTTAGATTCACTCTGTGATACCCTTGCATATGTGCAAAAGCTAACAGCCGCAGCACGAGAGAACTCTTACCCATCTGTTTGGGGGCTTTGATCCTAATCACGCAACCGAGTTGATGTAGCTCACGACAAGCCAGTTCCTCAATTGGGGGACGTTCGACGTAGAAGGGGGAACCTAGAGGTATCGGACCATCGGGGTATGACCAAAGATGTTCAAGTTGATCCTGCCCAGAGTTAACAAATGAGTTTACGCATAAAGCGTATGACGAGCTTACCTCTGTGTCCTCACTGCGCGAACGAGACGCTTCACTTCGTGACGCGACCCGATCGCGAACGCGCAATCGCGCCTCAGAATCAATCTTGTTTGGTTCACTTAGGATTACATAGTCTTCTGAGCGTAATTCCAAGTTAAAGGCGCTAAAGCACAGTCTCAGAGTTTTTTGGTCTATACCTGTATTCAAAGACCACAATCGCCTCAGAGTTTTGGTAGAAACATTAATGCGCGCTCTCAGATCGTCTTGAGTAAAGCGATCGCCGTTGTTTTGCGTCATTTCCATAGCCAGAATCGCTGTTTGTAGCCGCTTCAGTCCGAAAGGAGTCAGCACAGATCCCCGTCTTCTCATGCTCTTAGATTGTTTCATATAAGTGATTGTTACCTTTGTTAACTGTCTCCTCATTATTCAACCATTGATAATTATGAACATTTGGGACGT
>CAZZVG010000804.1:1508-3920 GCA_964657295.1 Iningainema sp.
CTCACTTATTATTTGAGTTTGGTATTACAGACGACGATTGGATAGATTTAAAGCTCGCACTTGAAAAGCAGTTTAATGTCACGATAAACGATTTGGATAATCTACAACAATTAAAAACAGTTCCAGATGTAATCGATTACATGAAGTCTATAAGCGCTCGCTCGCAAAGTAACCACGGACTAAAGCGAAGTCGCTTTAATTTTAGATTAAGTAAACAAAAATTCTCATCTGTGTTTGAATATGAACGAATTAGAAGATTCCCGACAACTTTTACGAAATCGGGAATCAAGATGTTTACGACGACTGAACTCAAAACTGCTATACAATTAAGTAGATAATAACAATAAAACGTAAAAATATCCAACTTATTGGTACAATGCTCAATGGTTTATAGCCAATTCAAAGTCGGTGGCAGTTTACAAAATGATGACCCAACTTATGTGGTGCGTCGTGCAGACTTCCAACTATATACGGCACTGAAGGCAGGGGAATTTTGTTATGTCTTCAATGCTCGACAGATGGGAAAATCTTCAATACTAGTTAGGGCTAAACACCAACTAGAAAAAGAAGGATACCTCTGTACAAATGTTGACATGACCAGAATTGGCAGCAGACATATTACCCCTTTACAATGGTACAAGGGTGTGGTTGGAGATTTATGGCGGGGATTTAGTTGTGTAGGAAAAATTAATTTAAAAACGTGGTGGCAGGAACTTGAAGATATTTCCCTGCTGCAAAAATTGAGTGTATTTATAGAATTATTACTAAATCAATTTCCAGAACAAAAACTGTGTATTTTCATTGATGAAATCGATAGTATTCTCAGTTTAGAATTTCCAGTAGATGATTTTTTTGCGCTGATTCGCTACTGCTATAATCAGCGATCGCTTAATCCAGAATACCACCGCATTACTTTTGCGCTGTTTGGCGTGGCAACTCCAAGCGATTTAATGCGCGACAAAACCAGAACTCCATTTAATATTGGCTTTGCCATCGACCTGTATGGCTTTAACTTAGAAGAAGCATTGCCGTTGGCACAAGGTATGGTAGGAAAATTTGAGCAGACTCAAACTATTCTTAAGGAAATATTAGCTTGGAGTGGGGGACAGCCATTTTTGACGCAAAAACTATGTCAATTAGTGGATTGGGCAGTACAAGAAAAAGACTCACATTTGACTGTGCCACCGGGAACAGAAGGATTTTGGGTGGAAAGTATCGTGCGATCGCGTCTGGTTGAAAATTGGCAATCCCTTGATGAACCGGAGCATTTAAAGACGATCCGCGATCGCATTCTGCGTAATGAAAACAGTGCAGGAAGATTGCTGGGCATATACCAGCAAATCTTACAGGGGGTGCAAGTTCCCAGCGATGACAGTCCAGAGCAAATAGAACTCCTGCTATCGGGATTAGTCATCAAACAGCACTCGTTTTTACAAGTCAAAAACCGAATTTATGCAGAAGTCTTTAACCTTGAATGGGTAGAGAAACAACTAGGGCGACTGCGCCCTTACTCTCAAGCCTTCGATGCTTGGATTGCATCCGCTCAAACAGATTCATCGCGGCTGCTACGGGGACAAGCTTTAATTGACGCTTTATCCTGGGCGCAGGGTAAAAGCTTGAGCGATTTGGACTATCGGTTTTTAGCGAATAGCACCGAAGTTGATAGACTTGAGGTCCAACTTACTTTAGAAGCACAAAGCGCCAAAGAAGTTGAAGCACGACTGGTTCAAGAGAAAAAAGCTGCTTTTCGACAAAGACTCTTATTATTTACAGTTAGTATAACATTGCTAGTTACTTGCTTATTGGGTTCGTCAACATATTTTCAATACAAGAAAGCAGTGACGAGCGAACATCAAGCAAGGGTAAGCGAAATTAAAGCTTTAGTGTCGTCTTCTGAAGGATTGTTTGCTTCCAATCGTAAGTTGGAAGCGCTTGTAGAAGGCATCAAAGCGACAAGAAGACTGCAAAAAATCAACTCTGCAGATGCTCATATTGAGGAACAGGTTAAAAATGCCTTGGCGCAAGCAGTTTATGGAGCGGATGAATACAACCGCTTATCGGGACATAAAGCCGCTATTCTAGCAGTGGCTATTAGTCCTGATAGTTCTGTTATTGCCTCAGCTAGCGCAGACAACACAATCAAACTTTGGCGGCGTGACGGTAGCTTATTGACAACTCTCACTGGTCATACTGCACCTGTGAGGGCAGTATCATATAGCCGTGACGGTAAGACGCTTGTTTCCGCTTCTGACGATCGCACAATAAAAATTTGGCAACGAGATGGTGAGCCAGCGCTGAAGACGGGTTTCCCGCCTGTGGCTCCTGGCGAACCCCGAAGGGGTCAGTTACTAAGAACTCTTACTGGTCACAATGCGCCGATCTGGGCAGTCAAGTTTAGCCCAGATGGTCAGC
>CAZZVG010000805.1:0-3920 GCA_964657295.1 Iningainema sp.
GGCCGTTCGCCCCTACTCAGGAAAAACCGAACGGCTTAATGTGCAAGCTTGTAACAGCTTAAGAGCGTCTCTACTTTGAGAGTCGGCGAAAATCACAGATCTATCGAGCTAAAATATTAACTTTTTCTAATTATCGAGATCGATAGAGCGATAACGACGAATCCAAAGTAGGTAAGTCATGTAGATTATACAGACCAGTTGCGCTGGTATGAGAGCAATCTCGCTTTTCAAAAAATCGTTGATTTCCAAACTAGATATAGCGTTGAAATATCCTAAGCCAAATAAGGCAAGTACGGCAAAGGTTGTGTTTTTACGTTTGAGCACCACCATAATTGTTACAAATAAGCTATTTTTTAGTAAATAAAAATAATTGAGCAACTTTCCCTTATGGGAACCACTAAAGGGGAAGCGGAATTTAAGATATTCTGAATACAACTGTTGTATCATAAGTTATGCATCGATTTTAACGTTGTGCTTCCCCCTCGTACCCCGTAAATTTACTTAAATTAGGCTCAAAGAATATTTAGAACCACCCCTGTTTATTAATAAAATAGGTACTAATGAATTCGTCGTGAGACTTATTCAAGTAAATCATCCCTTCAATTAAACCCACAAGCTGCATGATTAATAATGTAAAGCCGTAGGTAAAATAACTACCTACTAAAGAAACAGTCAGCATGATTAAGCCTTCTGCTGGATAACCAAGAATAAATTTATGGAAACCAAAACCTCCAAAAATAATACCGCAGTACCCAGCTAGAAGTTGTTTGGTCGCTTGAGTGGGGGTAAGATTTGCCATATAACTGTCACTCCTTTACGTGTAACGTATAAAGTTGGAATTCAATTTTTACCTACCTGAATAAGTAAATATATTTACTGAATAGATATATTTTTACCTTTGTTTTAGAAATAATTCCTAAAACAAATAATCACCAGCATTATTGGATGAGCCGCCTTTGGTGATTTTTGTTGACTTTGACAACAAAACCCTGAAAACTTACTATGTATAATATAATACTAGTATAATAACGAAAAATGTTTAAATAAAGGAGAGGAAATTGATTGCATAATTTGTTGCTAAATTTCCTTTGAGAAAATAAACCGTAACAAAAAAGTATTAAATTTTACATTTAATTCTGGATCACTTCGTGACTTCTTAAGATTGCACGAATGCTGTGGTAAAATTGGTCAGAGCCAATTTTTGATTGAAGCTAATTACGAATTAGTATTTATTCTATTGTCCTCTACTCTTATTTAATTTTAGAAAAGTGGTAGGAATACACGCTCTCAGAAGTTAGGTTAGGGCTGCTGCAAATCGAACGTAGTCGCAACTAAGAATTTATTTGTGCTCCATATTCAATAAACGGAATGTTGATTGCCATCACTCCGCTTTACTATTGTTATATATATAACACACCTACTTGTGTAATTTATACTACAAGTAAATTTGTTGCCAAGTTAGCATTTATTGATGCTTAATGCCAATTATAATTGGTAAATTTTTATGACAACGGACTTAGCAACAATTTGTAATTTGATCAATGGTGACGACGGTGTACTATTTGCTACCTCCTAACAGAAATAGACTGAGTAGAGTTCCACTGTTCCAGAGGCTGTGGAGGAGCATGGGAGCAAGGAGATTGCGCGATCGCGTATAGACAAATCCTAAAACGCATCCTAAAGCGAACAATGGCAAAATTTCCGACAAACTGAGGTGAGCAACGGCAAACAAAAATCCACTGGCGAGAATCGATCCCGACACAGGTAAGTAACGAGTGAGGGAAGGCAACAAAAAGCCGCGAAACAAAAATTCTTCAAAAAGTGGAGCGGCGATGGCGGCAGTAAAGAAAAACATTGCCAATGCTACGAAATCTTGTGCTGACAACGCCAGTTCTAATAAAGGGTTGCTCCCGCCTTGCCCTTGCCACAGTTGTTGATTGATCAATGACACCACCACGACTACGGGCAAAGCCACACAATAGCCACCTAAGCCCCACAAAAACCAATTCCCTTTAAAATTGAAGCGAAACCAGTTCTCTGGTAGAGGGAAAAAACGTTTAATAGACAGATACAGTACAAACAACGCACTCGCGGCTACTAACAGGTAACTTACCAAGACGTATAATGCTTGAATTCGCACATTACCGATAGGACGAGGAATAGGAAGGATAGATAAGACTAAGGGTAGTACGACTTGTCCCATCAAAAAAAAGCCAAGGACAAACACTTGCAAAATCGTTTCACCATTCCAAGGCGTTAACCAAGGCACCACCGCATTTTGAGCCAATAAAGCGGCTTTTCCCTTCACAGCGCGCTGCCATACCAAAAAAATTATTAACCCTATACCAATCAAACCTCCCAGTAGTGGAACAATACCAATAATGGCAAATTTCAACAAAGCTTGTTCAGCAACTTCTTGTTCCCTGGCTTTGAGGCTCAGCAGTGATTCTTGACGTTGCTGGAGTTGGTAAAGTTGGGCAAGAGTCGTGTAGCGAAACCAACCTTCTAAATTAGATTGAACAACTTGCTCGGCGTTTGGCACTAGACGAGGAGCATCGCTCCAGATTCCACTCAGCACATCAGCAGAGTTGACAAATTTAGAATCAATCTGCGAACTTTCCGACAATCGTTTCCAAGTTTTAGAAGCTGTATTTTTATGTCCTTGTCGTGCTTGTAAAATTCCTAGTTGCAAGTCTAGCTCAGCAAGTGAATTTTGTAATTGTTTAACGGATTGCTGTAACTGCTGCTGTTGCTGAAGACGAGAAGCGTTAGTCGCCGGCGGAATTTCCGGTTGGGGCTTAGGGGTTGTAGGAGTTGTTGGAGATTCCGAAGTTAGCTCTGCAAGTTTGTTTTTAGCTTTTTCTAAATTAGCTTCAGTTGATTTACGAGCTTCTTCATACTGCTGTGTCGCATTTTCCAGAGGGTTATTACCAACGATTGCTTCTCGCGCCGCTTTGAAATTTTCATTATTGCTATCTGGCGGTTCCCAAGACGCAGCTTGCAGCACGATATTTGTTTGATATAGTTCTAAACGATTTTGAAACTGAGGTTCCTGCCAGCTTTCAATTAAAGCGTTAACACACAGCAAGAGCGCTACTACACTTGCTAAAATTAGACCCAATCGCTTGAGTGTCATCTCATATTCCTTCACTAACTGATGTCGAGCGCTTGGAGATGCGCCTTTTGGGAATTATCGCACAGCTCTATTACTGCCCTATTTTTTTCTTTACCCAAGAGCGCAAGGATTTGAGCAAAGCAATTTCTCCCATAGTTTTAGTTTGCTCAATGAAGCGACTCATTTCTACTACTGATACTATCGGAAAGGCAATGCTATACTCGCACTCAATATATTCTCCGTCTACCAACTGATAAAACTTCAAAACTTGTCCGTTGTATCTCCACAGTTCGGGGACACCCAACGTTGAATAAATCCCCAATTTGTTAATTGAACTGCTGGTAATATCAATCTCAATTGCTAAGTCTGGCGGCGGATCTGTTTCTAAATCAAGTGTTGGCTTAGATCTCATAGCAGGTTCGCAATGGAAGTAGTAACAGTTATCAGGTTCGATTCCTCGCTTTGCTAATCGCCGCTTTAGTGTTGTTGAACCTGCACTTTTAATTTCAATTTCTAGTATCTCCACTAAAGTAAAGATGAAACGATCAAATTGAATTTTGGGGTTTTCATGCTCAAAAAGTGGAGTCATAATTTCCAAAGTGCCACACTCATAAGCAAACCGCGAACCTCTGTCCTCACCTGTGTCTCTCAGCAAGGCTTCAAAAGTTTCCCAGCTAATGTTATGTAGCACTGTTCTTTGTTCTGCAGGATTTAAAAGCGCAATCATGCTTAAAACGTGATACTAGAAAATCACTATATAAAGTTTGTAGAGACATTACATATAACGTCTCTACAAACTTTAGAC
>CAZZVG010000806.1:0-3916 GCA_964657295.1 Iningainema sp.
CAATGTTTTACGGGTGCGGGGCTAAACCCCTCACGAATTGACCAACAGCATCATTTATTTATGGGGTTCTTACTTTTGACTTTTAACTTCCCCGTTCGCGGAGCGTCTCCCCTTGGGAGAAGGGGCTGACTACTTTCTTGGTCATACAAATCATGCTTGCTGACGGCTCACCATTGCCGAAAATGCCTTCTCTAGTTAATTAGTATAAAAAGACATTTTATTTTCCATAAAAATACTGAGTATTTTTTTCGGGTTTCGTATGCTAAACATGTTTGTATTAGTCAAAAAATTTATTGAGTCGAAAAATAGTCTCATGACAAAAAGAAAAACGATACAGGTACTGACTGAACTTCCGAACAAATGAAAAACCAATTTTTAGGAACGACTTGAGTCTTCTTCAGAAAGGGGTAACTATTTCGCTCTTTCAAACGACAAAAAACACCTCTTAAGATTTATGACAGAATTAACACAGCCATTAAGATCAAACGCCGATTTAAATACAGCCAATAACACACTTCCACTACCACCGCTACCGCCACCGCCACCACCAATGGGCAACCGCGCCTCGACACAAACCTTAGAGATGTCACCCGCTCGAAATGCTTACCTTGTAACGCCACCGCCTGTGTCTACTCCGGTATCTTCTAAAAGCAGTTTGAAACTGACATTAGAGCGATTGATTCAGGAGGCTTACGATGAAGGGTTTTCTGACATTCACCTAGGTGTGGGTGAAGTCCCTCGCTTTCGCAACCGAGGAGAAATGCAGCTAACAGATTATCCACAAACGGATAAAGAAACTTTTATAAGTTGGTTGCAGGAGGTACTGACAGAGGCGGAAATCAAGCACTTTGAAGAACACTTAGAATTTGATGGTGCAACTCAATACGACTTTGCCCGCGTGCGGATCAATATATTTGCCTCCCTCAAAGGCTATGCAATGGTACTACGGTTGATTCCATTGAAAATTCTCACAATGGAACAGTTACGGTTGCCCACTATTTTTAGAGATATCTGCCACTATCATAAAGGTTTGATTTTGGTGACGGGTCCCACTGGTTCTGGTAAATCGACTACAATGGCGGCGATGATTGACTACATCAACAAAGAGATGCCCAAGCACATCATCACCATTGAAGATCCAATTGAATTTGTTCACAAAAGCCAGAAGTCTTTGATCAAACAGCGGGAAGTGGGAATGCACACCCGGAAATTTGACAACGCTTTGAAAGCAGCTTTGCGGGAAGATCCAGATTTGATTCTGGTGGGAGAAATGCGGGATAAAGAAACGGTTAACACGGCGTTAAAAGCCGCTCAAACCGGTCACTTAGTTATGGGAACTCTCCACACCAACAGCGCTGTGAAAACGATTGAGCGTATTCTCAATCTGTACTCGGGTGACGAACAGGATGCAATGCGGGTAGCTCTTGCCGAGTCTTTAGTATCAGTGATTGCCCAAGGTTTATGTCGCACAACCGATGGCAAGCGTGCTGCTTTCCATGATATCTTGATCAACACTGACGCTGTCAAAGAATGGGTGAAAGACGGTAAGTATGATGAAATTACCGAGCTGATGAAGCAAGCCAGTTTTGACGGGATGATTACGATGAACCAGTCTTTGCTCAACCTCTACCAAGAAGGTCGCATTACTGAAGAAACTGCTTTAGAGATGTCCCCGACTCCAAACGAAATGGCTCAATTCCTGCGAGGTAGAGTATAGGTAACAAGGAATGGGGAATCGGGAATCGGTGATTTTCTTACCCATTACCCAATACCCATTACCAATTATCTTGACTTCACACAAACCATCTCTACCCCAAATTTTCAAAGGCATTGCGTTGTTTACACCAGCAGGAGATTTAATTTACTGCATTGACCCTAGTAAACAACATCGATGGCATTTACATCTATGCTTGACTTTACAAGAAATCTTAGACTTACCAGAACCGCCTCACTTTTTAGTGCCTTGTTACACGGCGACTATTGACTACTGGTTAGATCCGCGCACCCAGCAAATAAAAGCTTTTGCCGAAGCTTATCCGGCAGTTATGCGACATCAGAATGTGCTTAATGCCATTTTTGATACAGATGATTTAGTCTGGGAACAGTCTCCTTGGCCAGAGGGATTGTGCGATCGCATGGTATTGACAACTTATCGTTCCTCATTTCCGCAACTTTGGCAAGACCACGACTTAATTGTACGCTTAGAGCCTGACGTACCAGTAACGTTTTACCAAAAACCAATTGCACAAGAGGTGCAACTAAAAACTCAAGGTTATATTCTCCGACTGTTTGTTGCTGGACACATTCCCGGTAGCGAACGCATTCTCAAGAATTTACATCAACTCTTGGAACAACATCTAAGTCAACCTTACACTTTGAAAGTGATTGATGTTGTCACTCATCCAGAACTTGCAGAAATTAATCAGGTTTCAGCAACTCCAACCCTCATGAGAGTTTCGCCTCATCCTATTCGCCGAATCGTTGGAGATTTGGATAATGTCGAAAAAATCCTCCAGATGTTAATTGCTTAAGAATAATTTTAATTTTTGCTCGGTTTTGGCACGAACTGATTCAGGAATTTACAGGTGGCGATGCAGGAATTGAGGAAGCGCTGAAAACGATGTACCAGCAGAAGGGGTTTATTGTTTAACTGTCCTTTTATTGTTGCGTTTCGTTAAGAAAAAAACCGGTTTCTCACTCTACTGCGTAAGAAGTAAATTGACGTTTAAACGGGGAATAAAAACCGATAACTATATCACACAGAGGTACACCTAATTCAACTAACGTCTCGGCAACAACTTCTTCTGTACCATTATATTGAATCCAGATTTTTCCATTTTGGATATCAAAATGCATCACAGGACCAAATACCCGCTTATCACCCTGCCAACCTACATAAGCTAGTTGGTAGTGGTCATTTTCATTGTCAAAGATTAGTTGTGGTTTTACAGGATCGGTATTAGAGCTAATTTGTGCGTGTTTGGTTAAGATTTGTTTGATGATTTGTCGATAACGTTCTATTTTATCCATTGCCGAATCTCCTCTTTTTTAGGGTCGTAAGTTACTAATTTAACTTCATGAGTCAGCCACACGTGCGGCTATGCCGCCGAGTGGACTGCGAACCCGAAGGGTGACGTTGAAGCGTGCGTTGGACAAAAGCAAGTTGGAAAAAATCTAAGTAGGTTTCATGTGGAACTGCTAAGTAGACAATTCGATTTGATTCATTTTCCTCCAATGCTTGACAGTAATTAAGGTATTGACCAAGGGCTGTGTGAAATTCATTGATATCAGAACCGGCAATAAAACTTTTAATTTCAACCGCGATTTTTTCCGTATCGCGTTCTGCTGCTATCGCACTTTCTGCTGCTAAATCTATTTGTACTTTAACTGCATCACTAATACGAATATACAAAGGGTCATTGGTAATTATCCACCCCTCTTTGATTAAGGCATTTTTTACCTGTTGATGGAAAACATCTTTAGCCATATCCTAGCAGCATATCATGAGCAAGTTAAACAAGAAAAATTCTATTTATTATAAATTTCCTCTCGATCAAATTTATAATCTGACGGGATTTTAAAAGAGTAGTTTTTCACTTGTGCTAAAAATTCCTTAATTTTGGGTTCCCTGGAATCCATTGTCTCACTAGACTCGCTTAGCTCAAAAATCATAATTTGCACGGTTTTACCTTCTAGTTCAGGATTGAGCTTTTCGCTAAGAACCAATTCACCATTGGAGCAGGTTGCTTGCACAATTTTAACCATAGGACTTACTTGGTGATGATGATTGACTTTCTTTAAATGTATGCTACAAATTAAATGCAATTGCCGCAAATTCCTTAAAATAACGTTACTTCGATTTGTCAACAGTCGAAACAGATACCCGACTTCTTAAAGAAGTCGGGTATCTGGTAGG
>CAZZVG010000807.1:0-3911 GCA_964657295.1 Iningainema sp.
TGTTTGTAGTTAGCAAACTGGACTAAAAGTGCTGCCACATGACCGCGCATATACTGATATGCTTGGTGTTTCAAGCCATCTAGGTCACTGCGATGGTAGTGGTAAATGACAGCCGTTGGTTCGTAGCGACAAATCCAGCCATCAGCTAGGATTCTGTACCATACTTCCGAATCCTCACTACATCCGGAAGCTCCTGCTCCCAGCCGTTCGTCAAAGTACCCTACGAGATCAAAAGCCTGGCGTCGAAACGCCATGTTAGCTCCAGCACCAATACGCCAAACAGGAACACCTCGGTGCTTCATCTCCTCAAAAAACTGAGTGTCAAAAGTGAGGTCACGGTATCCCCAATCACCTCCAGAACCTCTGTGGAAAATTAACTGTGCCTCTGTTTCTAGCTCTGCGGGTAGCATTAGCCCAGTAACAGCCATGACTTTAGGATCATCAAAGCCTTGCTGCAATCGAATGCTCCAGTCAGGATGTACGATCGCATCATCATCAGTGAAGGCAATAATATCGCCTGTACTGTGGCGGATGGCAGTATTACGTGCTACGCTCAGCCCCGGACGGGGTTCTAACACGTACTGGATACCAGGCATTTGGGCAACCACCTGACGTGTAGCGTCATCAGCAGGAGCATTATCTACAACTAAGATTTGTTCCGGACGTGGCGACAAATATGAGAGCGATCGCAAGCATTGTGCCAATTGCTGTGGTCGATTGCGCGTACAGACGACCACGGAAACAGAACCACTGACAGGCTGTGAACAGTTTTCTTGCAGTTGCTTGAGCGGTTGCTGCAATGCCATCAAAGCGTGAAAATCAACAGGTGTATCCCGTGAAAGATTTTCGGAAATGACAGGCAAAGGTGCTTTGAAACCGTGGTCTAAAAGGCGATCGCCTACTGCTGGAGTAATCGTTTGCACAACCCGATGGCAGAGTGAAAGTGCAGTCATTGGCAATTCAACTCTGGGAATTTCCTGATGACTAAGGGGGATGCCATACCACCAAAAAACCGCATATATACCTTGATACTTTGCTTCAGCAGTGAGTGTAGGAATGCCTTGACTCAACTCAATGTGCATAATTTTATAGGGAGCAAAGGTAGTCACGAAAATTTCCTCCTAATTTGCTCAACACGCCTTAACGAGCGGGGATATTCCCCTAAAAGTCCCACAATACCGCCCCAGAATTCTGCCAAAATCATGATTGGCGGCAAGACATGGCGGCTCCTCAAACTATCTTTAAATTGCTTCAATTGGTCTTTAATCCACCACCAGACAAGACGGCGCAACTGGGAACGTTGTGCTGGATCACTTTGGTAGGACTTAACCACAAAAGCCATGAAGCCTAAACCCCAAGTCCAATATTGGCGACGCAGTTTTTCATATTCCCGACGATGTTGGTGAAACACCAAATATTGAGGTTCGTATACGAGTGGATAACCAGCTCGAATAACTCGATAAAAAATATCCAAATCACCACCGCCTGGAAGGGGTGCTCCTGTATCAAGAGCCTCATCAAAGCCGCCTATTTTTAGTAAAATTTCTCGGTGAAAAGCCATATTGCAACCTGCTCCAAAGATTCCTGCTCCGCAGGGGTGTAGGGGATTGCCTGGTAAAATTTGACCATAGCGAATTTTCTCAAAGCCGCGACGAAAGCCACCTCTTTGTTCAAATAAAATTTGCGCTTCTGTGGCTAATTCATAAGGCAGCACCAGTCCTGTAAAAGCAGCCGCATCGCGATTTTCTGCCCATGCTTCCATCAGACCTTCTAGCCATTTCCGGTCTACGACGACATCATCATCCAGGAAAGCTAAAAGCTCACCCGTTGCTGAGTGCAAAGCGCGATTTCGTGCAAAGTCCAGACCAGGTTTTAGTTCTTGAACGTAGCAGATACTTGGTAATGATGCTACCAATTCTTGGGTGAGTTTATTAGAAGGAGCATTATCGATTACCAAAATTTCTAATTTGGAAGCAGGCGGTTGTAAATTTAGTAAAGATTGCAAACAGCGAGCCAAATTTTCCGGCCGGTCTTTAGTACAAATTGCCACTGTTAGTGATGGAAACTCAACCAGATTGGCAGGAGGCATCAATTCTTCGCGGATACTCTCCTGAAGTAGTTTCGTTCCGACTTCCTTGGCAACTAATTGAGCTAAATCTTCAGAGCTAAGTACACTTTTGGCTGGTAGTGCTTGCATTAAAAAGCCGATAGGTCGATTTTTGCGTCGCAAAATTAGGGCAATACCCAGATCACTTTCCGATGTTGAAAGAGTAGGCAAAGGCTGTGTTACTTCAATTTCGGTAATATTATAAGACATAAAACGCTCTGTGAAACTTTCAAAAAGTGTGAGCATTGCGGTATTGCAAGCGATAAAGCTGAGCAAACATTCCGTCTTGCTCAAGTAACTGTTGGAGATTACCCTGTTCGATCGCCCGTCCCTCGTTGAGCACAATAATCCGATCAGCTTGTTCAATGGTGGATAGGCGATGGGCGATGACAATCACTGTGCGATTTTGACTAAGAGTGTTGAGGGCTTCTTGTATTAAGTGTTCGGAAATACTATCAAGAGCATTCGTCGCCTCATCCAGAATGAGAATTTGTGGATTGCGGACAATAGCGCGGGCAAGGGCAATGCGTTGTCTCTGCCCTCCGGAAAGGCGAACTCCGCGATCGCCTACCTTCGTGTCATAACCTTGAGGAAGTTGACTAATAAATTCATGGGCATTCGCCAGTTTTGCTGCTGCTATAATTTCGTTTTTTGTAGCATCTAATTGACCGTAAGCAATGTTCTCCAGCACCGTTGTACTAAACATATAAACATCCTGACTCACTATGGCAATTTGATTACGCCAGTCAGTCAAATTCAGTTCTTGTAAGGGGAAATCATCAATATAAATTTTTCCGGATGTCACGTCATAAAAACGGCAAATCAAGCCAATTAGTGTTGATTTACCTGCACCTGAAGGACCTACTATAGCAGTGGTTTTTCCTTGATATATGCAAATTGAGATATCCTGAACAGCAGGTTTTTCCAAAGAATTATAAAGAAAACTAACACCTTCAAAATATATGCCTTGCTTCAGATTGTTTAAGGGAATATTGCCAGAGCGGATATAAGGTTTATCAGAACGGTCTAAAAGGGACATCACTTCATCCACAGCGCTTGTCAAAGCCATCAAACTGACACGCGCACCATCTAACTGCTTTACCTGAGGTTGTAGGCGATACAGGATAAAAATAAACGTCAGTAAAGTAGGTAGGTAACTCCGATCTTGCAACAGCGCAATTACCAAAATGCACATTAATAGAATTACCGATAAAACTTCAGAAAGAGGACCTACAGAGCCGGAAAGCATGTCAAGTTTTAAAAAAGTATGACTTACCTTTTTTGATACTGTATTAAAACGCCCTTCCTCATAAGATTCCCGCCCAAAAGCTCGGATAACCTTCATCCCGGCAAACCCTTCCCACATTCGGGTAGCAAGAGCAGAATTAGCCTCTACTGCTTGTTCGCCCAAGGTTTTTACAGAACGCGTTATGAACTGAATACCTAGGGAAATCAGGACCATCAAAATAGATACTGTCAGAGTAAGTTGCCATGATATCAGAAACAAAAGAACCACATAAACAGCAATCGTAGAAGTAGTGATAATCAATCCAACAAAGTTGGCTAAAGCCTGACTAGTTCGCCATGTTTCGCTAGCCAGAATATTCATCAATTTGCCAGATTCGTTACTTTCTAAAAAACTATAGCTGACACTCAAAAATTGCAGGAAAATTCCCGAACGCAATCGATGACCAATCCGTGAGTTTAACCAAGCAAATAAAATTGCGTTGCTATACACTAGGCAGTTTTTCAAAAGAATGCTGCCTACAACACACAAAGCAATAATTATCAGACGGTCATTAGG
>CAZZVG010000808.1:0-3911 GCA_964657295.1 Iningainema sp.
CAAACACTGGAGAAGAGATTTTCCCATTGTGATTTGTTTTTACATCTTCCTTCGAAGATGAAGTGCATCAGATACTGAATACTCTGATCTAGTTTGTCTTTGAGTTCTTTACAATAGTTCTGATAATCTTCTTGTTCCCAGTCTGGGCAATTGCCATTCTCCCATCCATAAGGATGCATACCGCAGACTAACAGATTTCCGCTGTAGACTTGACCATGGTAATGACGACAACCAATGCAGGCAGAATTTTGTTCAGATGTTGGTTCGACTGAATAAGGAAAACCCAAATCCATGTCATCTCCCACAACTTCTTCTAGTTCCCAGTAGGCTTCTAAAATTGGTTCAGCCAAATCATGCAAATACTGATCTAGCTCAATAGCGATCGAATCTTGTACTTGTTCAGTAATTTCTTCAGTTATCTCAAAAATGGTATCAACCATTTCACCCATACCCAGGAATAACCGCTCTACTTCGTCAGAGACGATTTGTACCATTTCCCAAAAATCTTTTTGCCACTTTTCCATAAAAATTGGTACGCCGGAACGTCCTCTGATAAGTGAGGAGGAGATCCACCCCTCCAGTTAAATTCTAAATTTACAAAAATATATGTATTAATTTATTTTATGACAGCCGGTTAAGAGTTATAAATTCTTTAAATTTCTTCCCTCTTAAATTTTATGTAGAAACGACAACTCTGCACCTCCTGTCAACTAACCTTGTTCTCGTTGCAGTCTTCTTAACTCTTCTTGCATTTGTTGCACTTGTGTGCGTAATCTATCGACATTTTCAGTTGGTGCTGCCTCTTTGGCTGTTGGCTCTTCTTCCTCGAGAATTTCGATCCGACGAGGTTCTGAGACAGGTGTTTTTTCAGACGTTGCACCTGGTGAGGCTGACTGTTGGGCTTGCTTCATCATATCCTCAACAAAACGCCGACCTTCCTCGGTCGTCATTTCGCCTCGCGCCACCATTTCATCTGCGAGCTTTTCGACTTGCGATCGCAGTTCGGTTAATCTCCCGCCTGCTTTCTCACCCGCATAGGAAGCTAACCCAACACCGAGGTAAAAAGCTTTTTTAACAACATCTCCAAAACCAGGCATCGTCGCTATACGGCTCCTAAAATGAGGCGACCCGGAGACCACGCCTACTACAAGCATCCCGTGTTGCTGCTACCTTCCGGTCCTGACAAGGTTTAGGCGTTGCAGTCGCGTAGATCCAGGTCTAAAAATAGCATAGCATTAAATTTAGAAGTTAGGAGTTTATTTTTTATTCCATCACAATTCGCCATTCATAAAGCTGATAGTTGACGCAGCCACTTTGTACCAAAGGATCAGCAGCCACAATCGCTTTAGCTTCATCCATTGATGCTGCTTCAAAGAGCATCATACCACCTCCTCGTTGCACCCAGTACCCAGTTTTTGCTTGATGTCCTTTGGCAATCAACTCTTGCACGTAGGCTTTATGGGCTGGCACGTACCGATCAAAAGTAGATTTGTCAACATTTCCTTCTTCAATCTTTACAAACCACGACATTCGCTCTTCTTCCTCTTAAAATCTCTATGTTGAAATATTTTCTTGGCGCTTGTCAGATTTGTCAGTTACATTAGATTCAATGTTAATTGCTAGTGAGTAAAGCTTACTTTTATCATCTCACAGATGTTAGATGAGCCGTTTTTTTATTGCCCTCCTCCCTCCGCTAGAAATCCAAGACTATACTAACCAAATCAAGCAGTACTTTAGCGATCGCTATGCTAGTCGATCTGCTCAAAATTCTCCACCTCACATTACCCTCCAACCACCGTTTGAATGGGTAGATACGAACCTGCCTTTGCTAGAAGAATCTTTGGAAAAGTTTGCCAGCAATCTTGCATCAGTACCGATTATTCTCAGTGGTTACGGAGTCTTTGCCCCTCGCGTTATATATATTAATGTCGTGAGAAGCACACAACTCTTGACATTGCAAGCTGATTTAATGATTTACCTAAAAAACATTGGAATTGTTGATAAAAGATCTATTAACCGTCCTTTTGCTCCTCACATGACTGTCGCGTTTAAGGATTTGACTAAGCAAAACTTTAAAATTGCTTGGGCAGAATTTGAACCGCGTCAGCTGCATTTTGCATTTACCGCTTCTGAGTTAACGCTGCTACTTCACGATGGCAAGCGGTGGAATGTGAAATCGGCGTTTCCGTTTTTGCTTCACCTAAAATAATAAGAGCTTAATTCTGGATGGCAAAATTGTTTCCAAGCAATGATTTTAGAGAATTATCTTGGGATCGCTAAGTGTCTTTGTTGTGCTCTCCCTCACGTCTTTAGGTTCACCCAGTTCATCCTCTGTAGATAAAATAATGTGTTGAAATCCACCAACCCGCCAGCTATCCGCTATATCCTTGATAAAACTTGCTATGGGTATGGCAATTAACAAACCTAGCAGCCCTCCCAGTTTTGCTCCCAGCAGCAAGGAAATGACAACCCACACGGGATTTAAGCCAGTTAAATTACCGAGAATGCGCGGTGCCACAAAATTAGAATTGATTTGATCGCTCACCACAGCAGCCGCTAAAACTTCTACACCCAGCCAAAAGTTTTGTAACGCTATTAACAGACTAACAATTCCAATCCCTATCCCTGTACCAAAGGGAAAGAGGGAAAAGAATCCAATGCCAATCCCAAAAAGTAACGCCAAGGGAATACGCAAAGCTATAAATATGAGGATCAGAACTAATGTCAGTAAAGCAGCTAATGTGACCTGACCGATAAAGTAATTTTGGAAATCCTCTCGCAAAGTTTGTCTCACTTGTACTCCAATATGAGGCGGTAACCAGTGAAAAATTCCGTCCCAGAGAAGTTGTCCGTTAAACACTAGGTAAATAGTTAGCACTACTGTCAGCAACACGTTAGCGAAAGTGCCAATAGTATCTACAGCAAAGCTGAGAATTTTACCAGTAAAAGCTTGGAGTTGATTGGAAAGTCTGTCTAAAATTTGAGTGGGTAAACTGCTTAAATTCGCGGGAAGTTGTTGAGTCGCCGCCCAGTTTTGCAAAGCTTGCAACTGTTGTGTTCCCGAATCAATCCAAGCAGGTAAAATGTTAGTTAATTCGTTTAGCTGTTGTAGAATTAAAGGAACCAATGTGATAGTTAAAGCCACTACAGTCACCAAAGCAAGCAGCAAAACGACGGAAACAGCAATGTTGCGTTCTACTTTTTGCTTCTGTAAAAACTGAATGGGATAATCCAAAACAAAAGCTAGGAGAATAGCGGCAACAACAATGCTAACCAACGGTTGAAAATATTGCACAACTTGAAGCAATACCCAACCATTGAGTATGGCAAGAGGAAATGCCAATCCTACACTTAACCATCGCGGCAGTTTATTTGCTGAATGCATAATTTTTATACTGAAGTTATTTAGTTATATAGTTAAGCTTGGTCATGGAAAATAGAGAAGAAAATTATCTCTTCGTGTCTGAGATCCAAAACTCAATAACCAATTCCCAATTCCCTCCTTTCCATAAAATCTAACAAAATTCCTTGAGCACGAGTTCCTAAGGGACGCACTTGTCTAGCCACTGCCGAATAACAGCTTCCCTGACGGATGTCTTCAGGTGTTAATAAAGCCATATCCCATCCTTCATTGAGAACAAGTTGATCGAACTCCACTAACAGCGGTGCATGAAAGACATGACGAATACCTATTTCATCGGCATAACAGCCAAAAAAAGAAAACTCAAGGAGAGTATAGCCGATTTCTTCTAAGATTTCTCGCTTGACCGCAACATCTGGGTTTTCACCGCTTTCAATATGTCCCCCAAACAGTGCCCAACAACCGGGATAGAGAATACCGGGAATATTATCCCGTAACTGCATGAGAAACTTGTTGTCTTGGTAGAGAATTGCGATCGCCGCCTGGATAG
>CAZZVG010000809.1:0-3905 GCA_964657295.1 Iningainema sp.
AATAAATGTAGCAAGTACAGAATGTAAAGTCATTAAAAATCCTTGCGATTGCTTCGCTCCACTTCGTTTCGCTCGCAATGACATATTTTGGTTTTTTCCCGCTGACCTACTTAATACTCACTGCAAGGAGCTAACCGAGAAAGAAAATGAAGATATTTTCTGTTGAAAATGAGTCATTTTATTTTACATTTTGCTGTATGAGAACAGTTTATTAACCAATTTAAAAACTTGCCAAAATGGCAACCATGCTCTACATTACTCAGCTAAGTTATAGAAGGTAAACGACTTCAAGGGTGTTGTTCTCAGGGGTTATCACAATATTAAATCAATGAATGCGCTCCACTTTCAGACAACTTATTTTCAGGTAAATAGTAAAGTAAATATACAAACTGTTTGTCTGAATGAATATAAATAATACAGTTTGCGTTTGCCGCGTCAGGAATATTAAGTGATTACAGGCGTTGTCGTTGACCTACACGTTAGCCCCCTAAATAACGGGCATCGTCTGTACACATCCTGATCTCTTCAGCGGCAAATGTCAGAGTGGGAGCGGTAAAAGCGACTGGTATGCTTGCTCCCACTCTTTCTTTTTTGCAGTTCTTTTCAAACAATTCAAAAACATGCCAAAATGGCAACCAGACTCTGATTAACTCAGCTAAATTGTATATGTAAGCAAATTCAAGGGTGTTGGTTATCAGGGTTATACCAAATTACATAAGATGCTTTGTGTCAGGTGATTTGGTAATTTTAAAAACCGGGTTTCTTTTATTTTGGTCTAACCAGATACAAAAACCCGGTTTCTCAACCTTTGACTTCTCATACTAAATAGGTGTTCTAGAACTGATATCTGGAGTTGTTGTTGTATGAGTGCAAATAAATATTAGTAATAAAGTTTGTCATTTGCCCCTCTAGGAATATCAAGTGTGTCCTGACGTTGTCGATTACCTACACGTTAGCCCCCTAAATAACGGACAGCGTTTGGATATATTCCTGATCTCTTCAACGGCAAATGTCAAAGTGGGAGCGGTAAAAGCGACTGGTATGCTTGCTCCCACTCTTTATTTATTTATATAGCAATTCGGACATTTTTTTGAAGTGGTCTTGTATCCCACAACGCGCATTTTTTCTTTTCCTGTTCCCTTTTCCCTTTTCCCCGTTAAGAGTTACCTTTTTTATCAAATCGGATTGCTATAGTACAGTACTGATATAAAGTTTTTCATTATTTAAATTTCCCCAAAACGGGGTAGCCATTAATTTCGGATAGCTTGGACAAATTCCTGAACAGCATCGTACTGGTCAGGATGAGCGATATAACGCAATAACAAAGCTGGGTCTAAATTGGGGAAGAAACGACTACGGTTGATTTCTTCATACTCGCCTGCTGTGTTTAAACGAAATATTTTTATAGTGTCAGATTTCCAGAACCAGACTTCAGGTATTCTCTTGGGTTTGTATAGTTATTTTCTGTTAATAGTTCCACTGGTGATGATGACTTCAATAACAATGTCAGGATCTTCTCTTTCTGTGCCTATATTGTAAGACTCATCGGGTGTGCCAGAAGCATACCCTGGTTCTTCAAGGGTGAAACCACCGCGCCCGTAAAACCGAATGCCCTTTTCTCTCATGTAAGCTTCAAGCAAATAGCCGAGAGTTGTTTTGACTTTCTCATGTTTATCTCCAATAGGTGACATAATTTCTAACATTCCTGACAAATAAGACAGTCGGACATTGCGGTTATCCTTTAGCAGTGCCTCAATACCTTTAAATTCCTCCCAAGAAACATCACGCACAGTAACCAGTTTTTCTTCTGTGGATTGGTTTATAAGTGGGATGCTCATATCAATACTTCCTTAATTTACAAAAAATCTGTATCCCGCAAAAACTCAACTATCGCTGCATTAACCGCATCACAAGCACCAGATGAAGCATCATGACAGCAATTGGGTAGAATCTGTAACTGAGCATTAGGAATGAGTTCGCGCAATTTTTCTCCATCGCTAGCAGGAAACCAACTATCTTGTTCGCCCCATAGAATCAGTGTGGGACATTTGATAGCATGAAGATTATTTTGAATTTTACTGAGTATATTCGATTTATTTACCTGTAAATGCTCAATTTCCTGCGCTGCTAGTCGTAACTCTTCGGCGACTTTCGTGAGAGTACCAGGAAACTCAATAAATGGGTAAGTGATCCAATAAACATCTTCCTGAGTTAGTATTGATGGATCAAACAGTACCCCACGCCTTTCTACTGCCATAATTTCTCTTACCAGTGGTGCTAGTAGGTGTGCCAGACGCAAAGAGTCTATTGTTTGCACGATTTCCAGTGGCATTTGGGAAAGCAACTGCATTCCCCAATGGGGCAGACGTTGAGGGAAAATAGGTACATTGAGTACTACTAACCGCGCTATCATCTGGGGATTTTCTTGAGCAAGAGCAAGGGCAATTAATGCTCCTAAAGATTCTGCCACGATCACAGCGGGTTCATCACATAATGCTCGAATAATTCGCTCTGACTCAATTATTTGATGACCGCTTTGTTCTCGACGCGATAACGGTTTTTCGGAAAATCCGTAACCTTTGGCATCAAAACAAATGACTCGAAAATGTTTAGATAGTGGTTGGATGCTGTGACGCCAATTGTAGCTCCAGCTACCAACACCATGAAATAAAAACAAGGGTTTACCTGTACCTTTCTCACCATAAGCAATTTGTACAGGATAGCCATTAGCATCAGTAATTATTAAACTTTGCTGTCCTTGAGGAAAATTAGCTTGCCACCAATGTTTCATTTTAACTGCCAGTTAAGGCTCCTACTAGCAGTCTAATTACTATCACACCAAGTGCCACCAATCCAATGGCAAAAAGCAACAATCCACCCAAAAGCGTCAATATAAACCACTTATCTGCGCTCTTCCTGCGGCTAGGAAACCTGAGGTGATCTTCTAGTAGTCTAATATTATACTCGTTAGCTGTCCAAGCAAAATCAAATGCGTCTCCCAATAGTGGTATTGATCCTACTAAGCCATCCACAATGACATTAAAAACCATTCTGCCTAACGTAGGTGCTGGTGTACCTAACCGTGCAGCTTCTAGGACAATGTAGGAAGAAAGCAGAACACCCAAAAAATCACCAGCAACAGGTATGAGTCCCACAATTGGATCTAAACCAATATGAAACCGTATGACTGGAATAGTAATGGCTTTATCCAGCAGTCGGCTAAGCTGACGCAGCCGCCTTAAAGTTGGTGCTTTGGCGTCGGGGGTAATGGTAGAAAACTGAAGACGAGGCTGAGACATTGGTGCGATCGCGCTTTTATTTATTGAATCGCTAAATATTCTACTCCTATGTTAAGATTTTTTAAATGTTTTATTGTGCAGATGTAACAATATTTACTAATTTATTGTTTCGGCAAATTTTTGGGATAAAAAATAATATCGGTATCTATGACTCAAGAATTAACACAACAGTGGTTAGGGGAAATTAAGGCACTCAAACAGCAGGTAGCTGAACTACAAGCAGAACGGGATGCAGGGTGGAATAGTGCTGAAAAATGGCAGAAACTCTACAATACCGAAGCAGAACAACGCCGTACAGATGCTCAGATGTCTAAAGATGCGATCGCGTCTTTGAAGGTAGAAATACAAAAACTCAGCTTTATTGAGTCACCACAACTCAATGACACCACACCAACAGTTATTCATCCAGAAATCGAACTCCTAAAATCTGTAGAGGAATTAAAAGCCAAACTCATTGTCGTCATGAAAGAACGCGATCGCCTGCTATCGCTGTTGAAAACAGAGCAAGAAAACCACGCCCAAACTCGCAAAAGTCTCACCAGCGCTTTGGCTGATGCTATTGATAGATTGGCGCGGGAAAGAGAAAAATTATGAATTATGAATTAT
>CAZZVG010000810.1:0-3902 GCA_964657295.1 Iningainema sp.
GGAAGTTATCCAAAATGCCAGTCAGTCAATTAGCAATCTGACAGCCAGTGCTGTGGGATTTACGACAAGTAGTGTGGCGATCGCAGATGCTCTCAAAGACTTACCAAAAATAGCAGATGAATTAGCAAGAGAAATGCCCAAGATACGGGAGACATTTATTTATGGCTGATTGATGGCTGAGCCATTGAAGCCTGCTAAGTCATCGGATTTACAAAGGATAAATAAACTTCCATCGCCTCCGCGTCCAATTCTTAAGGTTTCATCCAAGTAAGTAATGTCGAGGGTGGCAATTCTACCTTGAGGATTATTAGCACTGGATACTTTGAAGGGGTTGAGTTGAGGGGTGACAATGCCAAGAATTTTCACTATTGACAAATAGCGTTTATCGAAATAGACGTTGAGACGTTTGTCTGGTAGAGATTCAGAATTTTGTTGATCTAGCTCAAAGGTAGCTGTTACTTTAACATATCCCGATAGTAACCCGAGAGGATGTTTAACATTAGCTAGATTGAAAAATGTATTGTCTGCGACATCAATCACCTGATAGACTTTACCTACCTGGAACCCTAACGGGAGTTTTGCTAAGGAACGAATTTCTCTAGCAGTGGAGTATAGGAGTTGCCAAGTCCCCTGAAGCAGGGAAGGGGCAACCCTCAGGGGATAGAGATTGGGATTGACACCTTCAAGTTCAATAGTCAATTGCTCAATTTTTTGGACTAGAGTTTTGTCTAGCTTCAAATCGGTAACAGGACTATCAAACTCAGATCGAATTGAATCAAGAACAGCTTGTAGTTTTTCCTTAACTGCTAGTCGATTATTCAAGGGTTATTTTTTAAGATAGGTCAGTTGCTACTATAATTCTATAACATCGTACTGCTCGCTTGATCGCAACTACGAATCTACAATAATTTATTTCCGCCTATAATTTGATGAATTATTCAAAAGCCCTATGGAAAACCAGACATAATATCGTGTTCGCTTAAATACTTATCATCTCTGTGTATTCGGTTAATAGTTAATAGTTGATTGCAATTAACCATCAACAATTAACAAACAACAGAATTGTTAATTGATTACCCGAACATAATATAATATCAACATTTAGACACTTGATGTTTTTGAATAAGGGGAATGCTAATGACAAACTCAGCACCAACTCCTAGTTGCGAAATGCAATCTAAAGAACCGCCATGTCTTTCTGTGATAATTTGGTGACTAATAGCCAGCCCCATTCCCGTACCTTTTCCAACGCACTTGGTGGTAAAAAAAGGATTAAATATTTGTTTTTTAGTATCTTCTGCCATTCCAAATCCGTTGTCAGCAATGCGAATTATGACTTGATTTTGCGCTGATAATTGGGTGCGAATATAAATTCGGGGGTGATCGTTTTTCACGTACTTTTTTGTATCCCACCGACCTCTAGCCATTGAATCTTCTAAAGCATCGATTGCATTCACTAAAATATTCAAAAATACCTGGTTGATCTGCCCAGCATAACATTCAACTAAGGGGAGTTTGCCGTATTCTTTGAGCACGTCAATTTTCGGACGCCTGCCAGTAGCCGTGAGGCGGCTTTGGATAATCATTATCGTACTTTCAATTCCCTCATGAATATCAACTGCTTTCATTTCAGCTTCATCTAAGCGCGAGAAAGTCCGCAGGGAAAGCACAATCCCTTGAATCCGCTCTACTCCCATCGTGATCGATTGGAATAATTTGGGTAAATCTGACCGCAAGAAATCCAGTTCAATTAAAGCTATAAAGTCCTCAATTGCCTTCACTGGTTGGGGATAATATTGTTGGTAGAGATCTAAGAGTGAAAATATATTTTGGGTATATTCTTCGGCAGGGTCAAGGTTACCGTAAATAAAGCTAAGTGGGTTGTTTATTTCGTGTGCCACACCTGCAACTAATTGACCCAAACTGGACATTTCTTCGCTTTGAATTAATTGAGCTTGAGTGTTTTGTAGTCTATGTAATGCTGTTTCTAGTTCTTGTGCTTGCTGTCGTAAATCTGATAAAGCTTGCTTGCGTTCTGTGATATCTCGAAAATACCAAATTCTACCATAACAATCTCCTGTAGGCGATCGCACTAGCGCAGAATAACGATCAAACGTCCGTCCATCCTTCAGGAGAATTTCATCACGGCTGGTTTCATCTGAATACAAATACTCAACTTGAGTAAGAAATTCTGCTGAATTCTCTAGTTGGTCCAGCACATATCCCAGGTCTTGTAAAGTAGAAACAGTCTGAAGTCTTGCCGGCGGAATTTGCCATAAACGGGAGAAGTGTTGATTGTATGATGCAATGTGACGATTTTCATCAATAATTAGAATACCATCTATTGAAGCTTCTTGTTGAGCTTGCAGCACAGCATTACTACGGCGCAGGGCAGCTTCTGCTCGTTTCAGTTCAGTAATATTAGTAGCTGTGCCGGTTGTCCCTAAAACATTTCCAACTTCATCCCGCAACACCATCGCATTACACAGTAAATTCAGCTTTCTGCCATCCTTTGCCAGCACAACAGCTTCGTACTCAAACACCGATTCTCCTGCCAATATACAGGGCAAAATTCCTGGCTCTTGCGAAAATTGTTTAGACGGCTCAAACTCATGACAGTAACGACCAATCATTTCTGCTGGCTCATAACCATAGATGCTTTTCACTGCCTCATTCACAAAAGTCCAACATCCTTGGGTATCTACTGACCAAATCATGTTCTGGGATGTCTCAACCAAGTGACGGTACTTATTCTCACTCTCCTTTAAGGCAAGTTCTGCTTGTATACGCTTGATGCCCAAGGAAATATCGTTGGCAACCAATTGCAATGCATCTAGGGTTGATTGTGTCAAGGTTTGACGGGAAAACATCGCAATGACACCAATGAGATTGCCGTCCAAAATCAGGGGATATCCGGCAAAAGCAATCATACCTTCCTGCTTGGCCCATTCTTGATTGCTGACACGCGGATCGCCGATAACTTTGTTAGTCAGGTGAGGTTGACGTTCTTGGGCAATTAATCCAATTTTGAACATCCCTACAGGAACACGACGGTGGGGACCATTAATATGAGTGTAGATTCCGGAGCTAGCTTGCAGTTCTAGTACGTTTTCTTGGGTATTCAGCGTCCAGATGCGGGCAAAGGTAGCATTAACGTGCTTGACTAGAGCATCAGTACAACGTTGGAGAATTGGCTGTAGTGTCTGACCTTGGGTGATAGCAGTGTTTATTTCTACATGAAAAGCTGCTAAAGATACTTTTTCCGCGAGTTGAGCTTCTACCCGCTTTTGCTGTGTTAAATCGCGAATAGTCCCAACTAAGAAATGATCACCTAGCTCATCCTCAAACAAACATTTTTTTGTCAGTATTAAGTGTGTTAAGCCATAGGAATCTGTAAAAAATTCCTCATTTTCATCAGTTATACCTGTAGTGAAAACGAGTTCATCTTTTTCCCAAAACACATCAGCCTCCGCTGGAAGCAACAAATCGTAGTCAGACTTGCCAATTAATTCTTCTCGGCTATGTCCCATGAAATGACAGAAGGCATTGTTAAATAGTATCCACTTATGTTGGCGATTTTTGACAAAAATTGGGTCAGATATACTGTTGATCATCCGCAGCAGAAAAGTCATGGAGAAGTTTTGCGGCAGCGTATATTGTTTATCATAGAAATTACTTATATAATTGTAATTATTCATACATTTTTTAAATGTTAAATCAAGCTAAATCAACACTCTCAAGCTACATAAATGTCAAGCTTAATCATATTTATTATTCCCAATTATTCGCAGAATACTCACCTGAGGCACTGTAACAATTTACGATCAAGCAGCTTGGCGAAAACGCTCCAGATATTCAATCTGAGGATATTATCAGCAGTACAAACTTTGGAGTGAATATAG
>CAZZVG010000811.1:0-3900 GCA_964657295.1 Iningainema sp.
GACTAATGCCTTGATTGTCTGTGGTAGTCTGAGTATCTTAGGTGCGCTATGGTTCTCTGCACAATTGCCAGCAGTGAGCCGTTGGATTCCTCGCTAAACAAGTCGCAACTCTTGCCACAATTTTCTATCTATTCTCGTTACAAACATCGCAAATTACTTCGTGCAATCTTTCAGCAATTTTTCCTACTATAGCCGTTCTCAGTCAAATCCCATACACTCTCGCCCTCTCAAGAAAGCCCCTCTCCCAAGCGCGTGTGTGAGGGGTCGCAAAATTTTTCTCCCACCAGTCCAACATTGCGTGCTCATTTTCGCCGCCAATCTTTAATATTCCAAGTATCGGCATCCCAAGGGGTTATATCCACACCAGTAAGTTTGTTACTACTTCCACTCACTTTGGCTCTAGCAACTAGAGGGATGACAATCGCATCTTTAATCAATAGATCGTTCATCTGGATAAACAGCTGTCGGCGTTTTTCGGGATTTAACTCTGTTGTAGACTGTTTCCAGAGCTTGTCATATTCAGGATTACAGTAGCGTGAACTGTTGTTGCGCGACCAGTTATTTTTTTTCTGAGAAATTTCCGCACAAGTCCATCCCTTCATATAAGCACCTGGATCTGGGTTTTCATTACCGTTAGTCAGCATTTGTATATCAGCGTAGAAGTGAGTAGCCGTGTCTGGATTAGAAGGATCGCTGGAAAAGTAGATACTTGGATCTATACTTTTGATTTCTACCTTCACACCGAGAGATGTTAATGCTTGTTTAATAATTTCTTGAGTCTTCTGTCGCAGTGGGTTGACTCCAGTTTGGAAAACAACACTCATCTCTACGCCATTTTTATCGCGGATGCCGTTGCCATTACTGTCTTTCCATCCAGCCTCATCAAGGGCAGCGGCAGCTTTCTTGAGATCGAATTCGTATTTTGTATTAGGCGAATTGTAAATATCTGGTGCTACCAAGGTATTAGAAATAGGGCGACCAGTCTGACCATATAACTGCTGGTTAATAGTATTGCGGTCAATGGCATAATTAAAAGCTTGACGCACTTTCTTATCGGTAAAGAAAGGATGAGGAAATTGGAGGCTAGAGCGTTCGCCGTCGTTCGTTGCCTTGTTTGGATCGGTCTGATTAAGGAAAATGCGCTCTGCCAAACCTCCAAAAACGGTGTCTACTTTACCTTTACCAGCTGCTTCCAGTTGCTTGAGAATTGGGGCTTCTACCTGGAGGTTCCAAGCAAAGTCAACGTCGCCAGTTTGAAGTACAGCTCTGGCTGCCGAAGTTGCATCGCCACCGCCTTTAAGTTCCACTCGTTTAAATAAAGGTTGATTCGCATCCCGGAAAAAAGGATTAGCCTCGTAGATAACAATGTCACCTGGTTTAAACTGTACGACGCGGTAGGGACTAGTACCGACAGGAGCCAAATTACCGGGGGCTTCCCTAGCGTTGGAGCCACTGTATTTCTCGAAGATGTGACGGGGTATGATTAACCCATTTTGACCCACAAATGCCAGTGACCAGGCGGGATTGGCATCTTTGAAAGTTATTTTGACGGTGCGATCGTCAACGGCTTCAACACTTTTGACAGATTCATAATAAGCAGTGGTAGTAGCACCTACAGATGGATTGGAGAGAAATTTGTAAGTAAATACCACATCCTGTGCTGTAAAATATTGCCCATCTGACCACTTAAGTCCCGGCTTGAGTTTCCAGATGACAGATTTACCATCTTTCGCGAGTCCACCGTTCTCCAAGGAGGGGATTTCTGCTGCTAAAAAGGGAATGAATTTACCGTCTTTGTCATAACTGGCTAGCGGTTCGTAGGTGACTCGACTGGCGTGGAAGTCTTTGAGACCTTGAGATAAATGGGGATTCAAAATAGTTGGCGCTTGCCAGTAAAGCAGTCTTAATGTATCACCATTACCACCAGAAGCTCCAAGCCTAGAATTATTGGCATTGGAAGATTCAGGCGAGGGGGAAGAACAGGCAGTCAAAAATAATACATTGATCAACGATAAAGCAAAAATTTTACCTCTACTGAATTTATTCAAAAAAGCCATATTTGATTGTTCTGTGGGTGAGTATTGTAAATTTTGTTGTGCCGCTGGTAAAACGCATACTGTTGCCTAACAGTTGCATTTTTCTGGCTTTTTACAAGTAACTGTGCAAGTATTAATTAAATGTACCCTATTTTGAGTGATTTACTGTAGATAGTAAATAATTAGAATAAATCCGCAGTTGATCAATAACAATCATACGAATGCGAGAATTACGCTGTTTCTCCCAAGTGGTAATCTCTAACTCCAACTGGGAGCGATCGCCAATCCGTCTTTCTAGACATTGACGAGATAAAACCGACAATTCGATCTCCAACCTGACGAAACCTACCATCGTCTTTCTTAACGAATTAAGTAACATCACTACTTTTATTGGAATCGATTTCAGCTTAACTGACGGCGGAACTGACGGACACTAAGGCTCATCAGTACTGTAGCGAAAACTAGTAAAATCAGCACTTGAGGCCATATAGTCTCCATGCCAACTCCCTTCAGCAAAATCCCGCGACAGACCTCAATAAAATAACGCAAGGGGTCGAGATAAGTCAAGCATTGCATAAAGGGAGGCATAGAGGATATTGGAGTGGTGGCTCCAGATAAAAGAACTAAGGGCGGATTGATAAAGAACGCTGTCAACTGTGTCTGCTGCTCGCTTTTTGAGTAAGAAGCAATTAGGATGCCGATGCTAATTCCTACCAAGAAGTAAAGAATGGCAATCATGATCAGCAATAGTAAATTACCCCGGAATGGTAGATCAAAGATCAGCCTTGCTACACTAAGAGCAATAAAAACGTCAATGGTAAGCATAATCAGTAATGGACAAACCTTAGCCAGGATCACCTCTGTATCTGAGGCTGGAGTCATGACTAACTGCTCGATAGTCCCCGCTTCTTTTTCTCGCACCACTAATGATGCGGCGGCTTGGGAACCAATCGCCGTAAGTAAAATTCCAAATACTCCTGACACAATGAACCAAGTTGGTTCCAACCCAGGATTGTAGAACACTGCTGTCTGAATCTGGACTTGTTTGTTCATTGGTGGTTGTTGGGTGAGGGAGTTGTTGGTAGCATAGCCAGAACCAATGACTCTTTGACGCAAGGATTTAGATAGTTGCGGTGCGTTGTTTGACTGACGTGTGTTATAATCGGAAATTAATTGACTAATGTAGTTAGAGGCAATAGTTGCCGTGTTGGCATCAACGGCATCATACAGTGCCTGTACTTCTACTGGGCGTCTGCGAGCAATATCATCATCAAATTCTGGCGGAATCGTGATGCCAACAGTCAGTGAACCTTTCGCTAAATCAGCAAGCATATCCTGGCGATCGCCATAGTAACGGCTAATGACAAACGCATCGGTTTGCTTGAATATTTCCATAAATTCACGAGAAGCGCGGCTATGGCTGTAGTCAGTGATACCAAGCTTTAGGTTTTCAAACTTAGGATTCAGAGCGAAACCAAACAACATCAAAAAGACGGTAAAGGGTACCACCAATTGAATGAGGAGCTGACGGTTATGCAATATCTGAGCGAACTCTTTTCGGAATAATGCCCAGAATCGACTCCCAAAAATCAAATCTATAATGTTTACAAACTCTTTTCTTCTCATATTTCTCCTCATTTAACCCACTTGCATACTTCGCAACCGACGCCAAGCTAGAAAGAAAAATAAGCTTGCTAGCAGTGCCAAAGCTAACATTGGAAGCCAAACTCCCAACCAGCCGACGCCACGCGCATAGGCATCGCGAGTGATCAGAATATAGTGTTGCGCTGGAATTAAGTACGAAATCCAACGGACGGCTATTGGAATATTAGAGACTGGATAAATATAGCCAGAGAGTTGTAGT
>CAZZVG010000812.1:0-3899 GCA_964657295.1 Iningainema sp.
ATTTTAATTGATGCCCGTCCTGGATTTAATGATATAGGCGCGATCGCACTGTTTGATTTGGCCGATACTGCCATCATTTGTTTTTCGCCAACTGAACAGAGCTTTGAGGGATTGCGTTGGGTTGTGCAAGCAGCTCGTAAACAGCAAGAATATCAGGGTAAGCCAGATGTGCGATTTTTATTAACGCCTGTGCCAGCAGTTTCACCTGAGCAGCATCAAACTTGGATAAATAAAGTCGAAAATTGGATTGAAGACAACTGGGGTTTACCGAATGGAATCACTGTCGGACAACTTTATTACGAAGTTTTCTACAATCCCAATATTACAACTTTGTTTAGTCTAGTTAATGATGTACCAAAGAGTTTACTAGATGCTTATCTACCTCTTGCTGATACCATTGACGCCAGTTTGCCAGATGTTCCATCGAATATAGTAACTATAAATAAACCTATTAATAACAGAAAAACAGTTCTGAATGAGTTACATTTTCAAGCAGCAACTGCACAAGAATTGGAGCCAGATAATATTCCAAGTATCTTTCAACGCACGGAAGATTTTCCTAAATTCTTAATCAATAGAACTTGGCTAATTCGTGGTGCTAAGGGAACTGGAAAAAGCCTTTTGTTCCGACTGTTTGTAGAAAAGCCAGATGCAGCTAAGGAATTAGCGTTGGCAGATGTTAATCTAAATAATATTAGTTTTATTGCAGCCCACGGTCAGCCTAGAGTATCAGAAACCATTTTGGAAAGTGGTGATTTAGCTAGCTATGAACAGCAAGTCGGTGAAAATGACTGGCAATTTTTTTGGCTCAATTATGGTCTTTTACAACTGTGCAAGACTAAGTTAGAGTTACGTTCACTGACGGATTTAGATGAAAAGTTAGTGACATTGAGTGCTCAAGAAAACCCAACTCATGCTCAAATTGTTTCATGGTTGGTAGAGCGATCGCAATCGCCACAAGCCAAATCGCAAGCAGCTGACGAGTTACGTGCAATTGACAGGTGGTTGCAGCAGAATAATCAGTTGGTGTGGTTACTTTACGATGAACTAGATGCAGGCTTTGGTTCTAGTCAAAAAGATTATGAACGACGCCGACGGGCACTAGAAGCATTGCTTGCTTGGTGGTTAGAAAGTGGCACAAATCTAAAGCAGATTGTACCCAAGATATTTTTACGCGAAGATATTTGGAACCAACTCAACTTTACCAATACAGGACATTATAGTGGGCGATCACTTCAGCTGCGTTGGGAAGAGGCTGATCTCTGGCGACTGGTACTTCGCCAAGCTCTAAAAAGTTCTGATTTGCTGAGAAAATCTTTAGAACAAAAGTTGGGGGTTACTGTTGAGCGACTCAATATAATTGGGCTGGAGCAATTGCGTCAAAGCCTGTATCCCCTATGGGGTGAACGGATGGGGAGTGGTAATAAAGCGTACACTTATAACTGGGTTCGTAGCCGTATTGCAGACGGTCAAAAGAATTGTTTCCCACGCAGTTTGATATTACTTTTAGAAGAGGCTGTCAAAATTGAGAAAGAATTTTCTACAGAATACGGATCACAGATAACTTTGCGTCCAAAAGCGCTCATTAATGCTTTTCCCAATGTTTCCCAGCAACGTGTGGCAGAAGTACGTAATGAATACCCAGAACTAGAAAATTTTCTAGAGAGACTTCAGGGTGAACGATCTCCGATTGATGAGAACCGCCTAGCTGAAATATGGAACGTAGAAGATGGCGCATTAGCCCTTCGCATTAAGGACATGGTGGAAGCTGGTATTCTTACAGAGCGTTCTCGTCCCAAAGATCCTCCCCCGCGTGTCTATGGTGTTGCTGAGTTGTACCTGTATGGACTAGGTATGGTTCGCAAAGGACAGCGATAGAAAAGCGCAACTATGAACCTTTAACTCTGAGAGTCCTTTTTTCCTTCCTTCTCTTCGACGATACGCTTGAATAATTCAAATTGTTCTTGCTCCTCTTGTGGAGTCTTTGGCGGATGGAATATTTTAGTTTGTGAGTTTGGCTTACGGCGACTAAACAGCACACGCAAAGCTTCAATATCCTCATCTGAACGGTTTTGAAGTGCATACGTTCTCAGTTCGTCGTTTGTCATGTCTTTAAAGTTCGGTTTCATACAAATTCCCAAAGTCCATTAGGGGGTACTATAATTTCTAGCTCATCACCTGCGAAAATATAGACATCTCCTGTCTGGGCATCAAAACGGAATAACTTGATGTCTCTATAGCCGTTAGACAACCATTGAAAGACGAGCACACAGGCTAAGGCTTGTTCAGCAGTTGGGTAAATAGTTATTTCCTCAATTGTGACATAAACAATATAAGCCTGTGTTATGCAAAAATGTTGTTTTGTCTACCTAATGTCAAGAATATTTCCGCAATTCATAGTGGTTAGAGGGGATAATAAATACATTTATTCAGTAGAAGCACAGTTATGATCTGCTGCCTTAATCCAGCGTGCCACAATCCCTCCTGTACTGATGACACAAAGTTTTGCTCCAACTGCGGTACAGGATTGGTCGTGCTTAGAAACCGCTATTGCCCTGTAAAATCATTGGGCGGTGGGGGATTTGGTAAAACTTATTTGGCAGAAGATAGAGACAAGCTGAATGAAAAATGTGTCATCAAGCAATTTGCACCACAAGTACAGGGAATAGACGCACTTCAGAAAGCAACAGAACTATTTGAACAAGAGGCAAGACGATTACATCAGTTAGATGAACATCCACAAATTCCCACTCTGCATGCATATTTTGAACAGGATAATCGGTTGTATTTGGTGCAGCAGTATATCGAGGGGCAAAATTTATTGGCAGAATTACAACAGCACCTAATTTTCAGTGAGCAAAAGATTCGGGAATTGTTACTCGATTTGTTAAATATTCTTAAGGAAGTTCACAAGCAGCAAGTTATTCACCGGGATATCAAACCAGAGAATATTCTCCGTCGTCATGATGGCAAATTAGTGTTGATTGATTTTGGTGCATCAAAACAACTGACAACGACAGTAATGAATCACCCAGGAACAGCTATTGGTTCTTTTGGTTATGCACCATTAGAACAAATGCAGGGAGGCGAAGCGTATCCAGCGAGTGATTTATACAGTTTGGGTGCAACGTGTTTTCATCTGCTGAGTGGAGTTCACCCTTGGGAACTTTGGAGGAGACAAGGCTATGGCTGGGTTGCTGATTGGCGACAGCATTTGCCGCAACCACTGAGTCAAGAATTGGGGCATATTTTAGATAAATTGTTGCTTGAAGATCATCTACAGCGTTATCAGTCAGCAGCAGAAGTTTTACAAGAGTTGAATCCACCGCCACCATCACCAGTACCCCATACTGAACCCACTCCGCAACCTGTGGTACCTTCAATATTACCACAAACTAAGCTATCATCACAATCAGTCAGTGTAACACAAAATGCTAAGCTCAGAGAAAGATTGCTGGTAAGTGGTGCGATCGCCCTGTTAGCGTTAGTTGGAACTCAAATCTATAGTTATGTTCGTTATGGCTTGTTTCCTACTAATCCAATATTTACGATTACGGGCTTACCTAACAGCTTCTTTCTAGAAAGAACTCTCACAGGGCATTCTAACTCGGTTTTTTCCGTCGCTATCAGCCCAGATGGCAAGACTCTTGCCAGTGGTAGTCGTGACAAGACTATCAAACTGTGGAATCTGGCAACCGGAGATGAAGTTCGCACCCTCCAAGGGCATTCTGACTGGGTTTTTTCCGTAGCCATCAGCCCAGATGGCAACACTCTTGCCAGTGGTAGTGCTGACAACACCATCAAACTGTGGAATCTGGCAACCGGAGAGCAAATCCGCACCCTCCAAAGGCATTCTGACTGGGTTACTTCCGTAGCCATCAGCCCAGATGGCAAGACTC
>CAZZVG010000813.1:0-3892 GCA_964657295.1 Iningainema sp.
AGCAATTATGAGTTTTTCCATAGATGTAACAGGATACAGTCAGTTTTGGATATATAATAATTCTTGAAGATAATCTTTGGCAAAACGGTCATATGGAAATCTGGTCATTTTTCTTTACAAACAACGGCAGAGGGCAGCTATGAGTCATGGAAAGAAGTCTCAAGAAAAAATGAGCGCACTTCGGGTATAAAGCTTAACTTTCATCAAAAAATTGTGTCGAGATGCACAAGCTAGAGACACAAGGCGACTTGAGCGTGTAAGTCTCACGTTTTTAAGCGTGGGTGCCTTTTGCCTTCTGAAGATGCACTACTAGACCATACATTACCATATGTATAGTAGACAATGCTATCTGTATGGTGTACAGTCTTGTTTTGTATGGTAGACAGTACACCATATATCAACATTTGTTTAGCATACACGTTTAAGTCCAAGTGCTTGGTAAGTCGAACCGACAATGATCACAGCCACCAAACCAAAGATTCAATAGACCATACATTACCATATGTATGGTAGGCAATGCTATTTGTATGGCGTACAGTCTTCTTTTGTATGGCAGACAGTACACCACACAATAACACTTGTTTAGTATACAAGGTTAAGTCCAGTTGCTTGGTGAGTTGAACCTTTTCACCCACAAGTACTAGCTGACTATATTGGTATAATCATATATGTCATCAACTCCTCAATCTCTTAACAGTGTCCTTGCACCGGGCAATTTGCGAAGAGTCCACCACATTGCCCTCAATGTTCAAAATATGCCAGCTTCCCGACACTTCTACGGAACTATCCTCGGTTTGCATGAATTAACAGGCGTTGAGGTTCCTGCAACTCTTGTGGATTTAGTTGCAGAAGGAAAAGTCGCTAACTTGGTGACTCCTGATGGCACTATCCTCGATTTATTTGGGGAACCCGATTTGTTACCACCAGATCCCAACCCAGAAAAAAGTTTCACAAGAGCTTACCATCTCGCCTTTGATATAGATCCACAGTTATTTGAGCAAGCAGTCGAAGTCCTTAAACAAAACCAAATTGCCATCGCCTACGGACCCGTTTCTCGTCCTACTGGCAGAGGCGTGTATTTCTACGACCCCGATGGGTTTATGATAGAGATTCGCTGCGATCCTGAGGAAGTGGCTTTGGGGAGTAGTTAGATGATGTTCGCTTTTATAACTACTAACAATCAACAAATGACAACTAACAACCAACAACTCATGCAGATGTTTCACGTGATTGAGGAAACAATTAAAAAACCGCCGATTCCACACGAGCCTTACAAGCAGTCATTGAAAGCTTGGGCAATGTATTGCCTGAGAGATAGAGGTTTTAAGGTGGTGTATGCCGAAAAAGCCGACTTTGCGATTGAAACCAGGAGTGGCGAAAAGTTTTACTTTAAAGTCACAAATATTGCAGATGATTTGGACAAGGCTTTTAGCTGGATAGTTTGGGACAGCACGACCAAAAGTGCGAGCCTCGTACCAATCCAATCTTAACTGTATATATTGTTCTGCTATCGAATTATCAAGCCTGCGGCTTCTCAAAAACGAGAATATGCTGCTGCGGTAACACATTGTTGGTTTCGCGCCAAACTAAACCCACTGCTTGCATTTCTTTTCTGGCTTGCTTTTCAGTCATCTTGTGTAGAGGTTTAATCAGGACAAAAGGGTTTTCCGCTCGGTACTCAACCTGCACGACTCTAGCACCTGGTTTAAGCGATCGCACAATCCCTTGCATCACTTCTCTTGGATATGAGAACTCGTGATACGCATCCACCATCAGGGCCAAGTCAACACTTTCTGGTGGTAAGTTGGGGTTGGTCACCGTTGCCAAAACAGTTTCAACGTTGGTAATCTTTTTTTGTTTTTGCAAATATTTAATGATATCCAGCATTTCTGGCTGAATATCCACAGCCAGCACCTTTCCGCCTGTTAATTGAGGTGCGATACGAAAGCTAAAAAAGCCTGTTCCTGCACCAACATCTGCCACAACATCATTAGGTTTGAGCTTCAGGGCTTTCACCAACTTACTTGGTTGTTCTTCAGCTTCTCGGGTTGGTCGTTCTAGCCAACCAGCTGCGATATGCCCCATAACTTGGGCTATTTCTCGTCCCATATAAAATTTGCCAATTCCATCTGGGCTATGGATCTGCCGTTGTTCGTAAACAGTGGTAGATGAAGAGGCGACTTGATCTGCCTTACCGAACGAAAACATGAAATAAGACAGAATCACCAGAATGACGGCTATCAAAGGTAAAACTTGATATTTTAGATTGCGCTTCATCACTTTTTAATTTTTAATGCCTCCACCGATCGCAAACGGTTCTAATTGATAATTATACCACTTTCCCTGAAACCGCTCGGCAATGTACGGATTTACGCTAAATTTAGCGGGAAATTTATCGTCAACGTCAATCCGCACAAAGGAGTAAGGAAGCCTTTCTAGCTCATCATAACCATTGCGACCAACAAACAGGATTGAATCAGCGACTTTACGGGTATATCTGCCGAGAGTTTCCAGCAATTCAGAACCCTCTTCTCGCTGACGGCGAGGGTAATAACCGCTACCACCAGTGATAATGCAATTGATCCCAGAGTCTGCATGTCCGGTGTTAGTTGTCCGGAGATGTTCCAGACAGTGAGCGTGACCGTTTAAAATTAAATCAACGATTGGACGCCCTCGAGTAGCAGAACCAAGAGTCTCAGCTACGCGATCAAAACAAGCACGCAAGCGGTAACGAACTGCCAAAGTCTGCGCCTGATACCACTTAGTCGCCTCAGTCACATAAGGAGGATGGTGAAAAAAAACAATCCGTCCCCGAACTTCCTCAGTATTCCAAGATTCAATCAAGCGACTTTGCAACCAATCAAGTTGTTCAAAGTCGATCGCATTGTGGTGATCGAGTTGTTTTTCGATGTCGATTTTAATCTCATCAATTTGATTTAACTTGGCTTGCAGCGCATCAAGTTTTTCAGCTTCTTCAGGAGTACCGGAGTTTAAATTGATACCTGCCAAAATTTGCAGTTCTTCAACTTCTATCTCATGGCGACGTTTTTCTAGTTCACGGCGTAAGCTCATTCCTTCAGGAGTCGCAGGCAGAGGTGATGGGGCATTAAAAGTATTCGAGTCGAGGGCGAAAAAGTCTATCCCGCCGTAACGAAAAGTGTAATAGCGGTTGGGTAGGCGTGTAAAATGTCCAGGTTCGTAACGCAAACAGCGTCCTGTATCCGTTTTTGCAGTATAATGGGAATCCAGGTGACGTTCTAAATTTATGGGCGCGATCGCTTGCAAATAGTCTACAAAAGCCCGTGCATAAGCGTCACCGCAATCAGATCCATGCCAGCCAATCTCTATATTTTTTTTATAGCCGAGTAGACGGCGTAGCGGTAGCGTCGCTCCAGTAAGCAATCGAGACGTCAACGGGACATCATAGTAATCATGATTACCAAGCACCGGGAGAATTGGCAGTTTGAATACCATACTATCATAGCGAATGCGGTCAGATTTCAAGCCGTTCTCTAAAAACTCGCGGTAAGGTTCAATAAAGTTTTCTGCGTAATACTCACGAGATCCAACAGTATAAATTACATCACCAGTATGTAGGACAAAACTGCACCCATGCCCATGTTCAAGCATCAGTTCGGCAATTTGTCGTTGGGGATCGTGCCCGTTATGCACACTCGTTCCACTATCACCCATCACCATAAAAGAAAATTCCGGGCTATCTGAGTTGCCATTATCCAAAACCATGCTGGTTTGGTCAATTCCTCGATGTACAATACTCGGATGCCGCCACCGCACCCTTTCCTTCATCTTCTGAATTTTCACAGGAATGGGTGGATCAAAGATAAATTGCATAAGGTGTTGATTGATAGTTGATAGTTGACGATTGATAGTT
>CAZZVG010000814.1:0-3892 GCA_964657295.1 Iningainema sp.
TGGCAGGACTGTGCCAAAACGGGAAAATTGTACGCTAAGGAATTAATGCAAACGCTATAACTATTGTGAGGCTTAGGTTTCAGCCATTGCTGAAACTCATTTTTTGTTTTATCCCTCAGTTAACAGTTCAAGAGAAATATTAATTCTCTTAAACTGTAAAGTTGACATTGCTATTACTAGCAAAACGATATTTATTTTTAGCCAAAACTGATATTTACTTACTACCCATAATTTGGAATTTTCTCAAAGGCTCGTTGTGCTACTTCTTCTGCACGCCGAGAAGTCACTTTTGAATATCGCAAAGTCATTTGAATCGTCTCATGTCCCATCAATGCACGTAGTTCGTCGATACCCATCAAACCGACCCTTTCAGTACCAAAGGTATGTCTCAAATAGTGGAAACGAATTCCTTCTAATTCGTTTACGCCCTTAGTTACCTCAAGTAGGGACTTATAAGCTGTTGCGTAAGATAGACGAGAAACTTTGAGACTAAAGGGTTGTTGGGCTGTAAACAATGCCGACACGCACGGATGCCTGTAATATTTGAGGTAGTTATTTAGACTTTGTGCAGCACTTTCACTGTAAAAACACCATCGTTGCTTATTTCGCTTACCAATTACCTGAAACTTACGATTTTGAATATCTACAGCGTCTAAATCCAACGTCAATATTTCCGCGATTCTAGCCCCCGTACTGTGCAACAAATGTATCAACGCAGACATTCGAGCATCTGGTTTAATGGTTTGGTAGAGAAGATTTAATTGTGCTGGTGTAAGATAACGCACTTCTTCATCAGAATTATGTTCCCCTTTCTCCAAGTTAGGTTTACATCGAGGATATCTAGCTAGAGGGTTTGATTTGATATAGCCCCGCTCTACGGCAAAGTTAAATAATGCGGTAATTACTGCTTGATATTTATGGTGAGTTGTAAATTTTACTTGAGACACCCCTGATAAATATTCAACCAAAATTTCATAGTCAATAATTTCAATTGACCAACGGCCATAAATTTGAAGTAAAGGTATCAAAACATATTCGTAAGTACGAATAGTTGAGTTTGTCAGTCCTGGACGATCTAAAAACTGGGTTGTTAACGCAGCTAAAGTAATAGTCACAATCAAGACAAAAATTTAAATTATTGAAATTTTGTACACATCTTAATTTAATATTAAGTGTTACAAAAATAATAATACTTTTATGGATGTATCTCTCGTAGATGTGGCTCCAAACCCGTCTGAACCGTTGGGAAGGTATATTCAACGTGTCCGTGATTCCAATCGTTTAACGCAGTTGGAATTAAGTATAAAAGCGGGTATACATGTCCAAACCATACGTAAAATTGAATCTGGTGGCACATCTCGACTTAGCCAAAAAGGGAAATCGGGGTTAGCGGCGGCATTGGGCATACCCCAGGAATATCTTGATGCTGTCGTCAAACAAACACCTATTGAGACAACAGGTGCGTTGAAATTTTGCCCTAAGTGTTGGACACCTGGCACAACACTTGATCCAATGTGGACTTCGTTACGGTCAAAATATTGCTTCGCTTGCGGTACAACTTTACGCGACCGATGTGGAAGTTGCAATGAACCAATCATGTCGCTCAAATTCAGATTCTGCCCTTATTGTGGAGAATCCTATAAGCAGTCGTAAAAATTACATGTTTAACAACAAAATATTTTAATAGCTTATCGCATTCAGATATCGAGCATCCACAAAAAATTAAATAAAATGGTCTAAAAATTTGGCTACCCGCGAATTATTATCTGATATACAACGAATTCAATTTACTCAAATACCTATAGATATTACCGACAGAGATATTGTTCGCTACTACACTTTTAACACTGATGATTTAAAAGTTATAAACAGTCGCCGTCGCGTACATAATCGTTTAGGAATGGCGGTGCAATTATGTTATTTGCGGTTCCCAGGTCGGGTATGGGAATTAGGAGAAAAAGTCCCGAATTCAATTTTGTCCTATGTTGCCTCACAATTGTCACTTAAGCCGAAGTTTTTCAAAAAATATGCGGTACGAGATACCACTCGCCGGGAGCATTTAGCAGAACTTCAGAAAGTTTTAGGTTATGACTCTATGAGTATATCTCACTACAAAAGACTCTCTAAATGGTTGATGAAACTGGCTTTTAACACAGACAAGGGAATTGCTTTAGTCGAAGCACTGATTGAAGAAATGCGTCGGACTAAAATAATAATCCCCGCAATGTCTACAGTTGAAAGGCTGGCTTGGGAAACACGACGACGCGCTCAAAACCAATTTTATTTATCGCTAACTCAACACTTAACAACTATTCAAAAGAAAGAACTTGATGGTTTATTGGTGATAAATGTTGAAAAGAACCGGACTCCATTAGTTTGGTTGCGCCAACCACCTGGAGTAGCCAATCCCAAGAATTTCTTAAAAATATTAGATAAGTTTGAATTTATTCGTGATTTAAATTTAGATAGCTCATGTCTAGCTAAAGTACACCATAATCGTTTGGTGCAATTAACCCGGATTGGAGTGAAAACAACGCCTGCACACATAGCGAGAGCTGACAGAATTACTTATTGAAGTTGATTCTTGGACTGGTTTTACTAAACACTTTACTCATCTGCAAACGGGGGAATTGGCTTCAGATAAAATTATTTTACTCAGTACTATTTTAGCTGACGCGATTAATTTAGGTTTGGTGAAAATGGCTGAGGCATTACCCTCACCCGATTTAACTTTCGAGCGATTAGCGTGGGTTAATGATTGGTATATACGTGATGAAACATACTCAAAGGCTCTAGCAGAGATAATTAATTTTCATACCAAAATTCCATTTTCTGCCTATTGGGGTGATGGGAAAACTTCTTCAAGCGATGGTCAGCGGTTTAAAGCCGCTGGTCCTAAAAGCTTTAATGAGGAGATTAACGCTAAATATGGAACTGATAGAAGTGTGACATTTTACACGCACATTTCCGACCAGTATGGACCATTCCACACTAACGTGATTTATGCAACTGATAGGGATGCAACTCATGTTCTGGATGGTTTGATGTATCACGAAACTGACTTAAAAATAGAAGAACATTTTACTGATACTAACGGTTTTACTGACCATGTTTTTGGTATATGTCATCTACTGGGGTTTCGTTTTTGTCCCCGGATGCGTGATTTAGCTTCTAAAAAGTTACACTTTTTTGATGGTGTTAATCAGAATTCACCTTTGTCACCGTTTTTAGGTGAGAAAATTAATGTCAAATTAATTGCTGCTTGCTGGGATGATATTCTCCGACTGGCTACTTCCGTTTCAATTGGAACAGTTACGGCTTCCTTGATCATGCGTAAGTTAGCGTCCTATCCTCGCCAAAACAAATTAGCGATCGCTCTGCGGGAAGTAGGAAGAATTGAGAGGACATTGTTCACTCTTTATTGGTTGCAAAGCCCTCAGTTGCGACGTAAAGCTACTAGCGAACTTAACAAGGGGGAATTGAAAAACTCGTTGTCGAGAGCGGTCTTCTTCCACCGTTTGGGAGAAGTGCGCGATCGTTCGTTTGAAGATCAATCAATACGTGCAAGCGGTTTGAATTTGGCTGTGGCGGCGATTGTGCTTTGGAATACGGTGTATTTGGAGAATGCGGTTAATTTATTGAAGTCGGAGGGTGTAATTATCCCGGAGGAATACTTGCAACATTTATCACCAATGGGGTGGGAACATATCAATTTGACTGGTGATTATATTTGGAATCTTAAGTCAGCAAGTAGCATTGATAATTTGCGTCCTTTGAGAAGGAGAAAATCAAACTTTAAATTAAGCTGAAACCGTTGTCTGGCAAGGACTTGAGGAGTTGAACTAATTCCTTAGCGTACAATTTTCCCGTTTTGGCACAGTCCTGCCAATAT
>CAZZVG010000815.1:0-3888 GCA_964657295.1 Iningainema sp.
GGCACTTAGTCAAGGAATTGACATTCAAATTTCCAGGTGCAAGATATGAGTTAAGGTAATTAACGCCACGATTCGGGATGCAACCCACGTTTTGGATGGTTTGTTGTATCACGAGAGTGATTTACAGATTCAAGAGCATTACACGGATACAAGCGGTTATACTGAGCATGTGTTTGCTATGTGCCATTTATTAGGGTTTAGATTTGCACCCAGAATGCGAGATTTACCTGATAAAAAACTGTATACTTTTGAACCTACTCTTCCTAATTCGGCAATAGCCCCTTTGTTAGGTGACAAGATTAATATAAAATTGATTGAGGAATCTTGGGACGAGATTCTACGCCTTGCTAGTTCGATTCGGACGGGCACGGTGACAGCTTCTTTGATGTTGAAGAAATTAGCTTCTTATCCTCGGCAGAATCGTTTGGCTGTCTTCTTTGCGAGAGTTGGGGAGGATTGAGCGGACTTTGTTTACCCTGGAATGGTTGCAGAGTCCAGAACTGCGGCGACGAGCTACGGCGGGGTTAAACAAGGGTGAGGCGAAACATACCCTGAAAAGAGCCGTGTTTTTTAATCGGCTTGGAGAGGTGCGCGATCGCTCTTATGAAGACCAGTTTTATCGAGCCAGTGGGTTGAATTTAGTAATTGCTGCTATCGTTCTGTGGAATACGGTGTACTTAGAAAAAGCCGTTGATCATTTGAAGGAACAGGGAATGGATATTCCTGAAGAATATCTACAACATTTATCGCCGCTGGGTTGGGAGCATATCAACCTCACGGGCGATTATGTGTGGAATTTGAAGCAAGCAACCAGTTTTGACAAGTTGCGTCCCTTGCGGATCAAGGAAAATAAGTATCGCACTTAGTCCTTGCAGCGCTTAGCTTTCAGCCTTAGCGTACAATTTTCCCGTTTTGGCACGGTGACGCCAAGGAAAGAGAGCAGAAGGAAAGAGAGATCAAGGCTCAGACGCTTGTTTTAGAAAAAAACTAACTTTTATCTAAAAATTAGAATTTGGCAGACCAGATCCAATACTTTTAGCCGTACCATTTGAACCCCTCTAATTTTTGTAACCTGAAACCCTTGTGGCTACGTTTCCAAATGCCGTATCAAATAACCTACACTTTAATTAATACAAGTTAGGACTTATGGATGGGATTTCTTACTCAAGAACAGCGGCAGCGCTACGGACGCTACTCGTTTGAACCAACACCAATGCAATTGGCTCGGTACTTCCATCTCGACGATATGGATAAAGATAGCGTGAAAATTCGACGAGGAAATCATAACCGTCTGGGTTTTGCCTTGCAGCTGGTTAGCGTCAGGTTTTCCGGAATTACCGTTGCATAACAATCCTGCTGAGTTAGCTGCCAGGACAATGGTGCAGCGACGCAATATTAGTTATGCGACTCAGACTACTGAGGGTACTAAAGCTTGGGATACTTTTATGTCTCTTGTTGCCACTACTCGTAAGCTGGGAATCAGCTTTTTTGAGTACGTACACGATCGCATTTCTGAGGCAGGGAAAATCCCCTCTGTTGCGACTATTATTCGTGAGAAATCTTCTGGTAATCTATTTGGTTCGTCGTGGCAACCAGAATAATTCCCTACCCCGAAGTATTGAGGGGATACGTTTTTTAGATAAGGCGATCGCCTCCTGATTTAGTACAATTTCAAACGTTTGTGACAGTTCAATGCTGTTGCAATAATTGAATTTTTCAATGCTATCTGCTCACCGTTCGCGCAATCCAAATTGGAAATAATTAATTCCCAAAAATTACTTGAAAGTATTGCTATGTCCAGCTTTGATATTTTTAATCAGGACAAATGTTTCCTTTGCCTACTTAGTATAAGACCATATTTCAAACTTAGCTTTAGAGGAGAGAATCGTTTTTAAAGTACCATAATGTCTGATACAAAACTCTTCAAACTCATTCATAATGGCGCTAAATATTTCATTTGATACACGCCAACATAAGCCATAGGCTCGTGATTTGAAAAAACTTAGTAACTCCTCAACCGTATTGCTAACCGTCCATTCCTTGGCAACCAAGTAGTTTGATACGTACCTTTTTCGGTGTAAATATCCTTCTACATCTATTTCTTGTATTGTTGTGTCAGCACGTTGCTTTGATCCTTGCTTTAACCCTTCATATTTAGATAGTATCTCTTGGAAATAGCTTTCAAATTCTTTTCTAGCTGGTGGGGTTATCCATTGACAGTTGAGATAAAAACCTCCAGGTTTTAGCACGCGATCAGTATGATCTAGAAATACTCTCCAGTCAGAAACAGTATGGATCATATGAACAGTTAATACAACGTCAAAACTGTTATCTGGAAAAGGTAACTGTGAAGCATCAGCGTGGATCAGCTTTAAATTGGGAGGAGTTACATTTAATTTTTGACGGAACTGAGCAAGCATTTCCTCAGAAACATCAATTCCTGTCACCGAATAGCCGCGTCTGACAAGAGGAAGAACATTCAATCCAGTACCAACACCTGGTTCTAAAAACAATGTTTCAGGCGTCGCGCAAGTAAGCTCAAGAATAAAGTCTGCTACTTCCTCCGCTACTGACTCTGTTAACCAGCGTGTTTGGTCATAAATCTGTGCTATATTGTCATAGTAGTTCGACTTGTTCATATCTCTTATGAATCGAGAATCTTGTACCCCTCCAGAATATCAGATAAGTAGGTGGGCGGAAAAATTTATAAGTATGTTACGAAATGTAAAATCACTGGGATTGGCTCGTAGTTGCGCTTTAGCGCTCTTCGCAGCAAAAGACCAAGAGTGATTTATTCCCGCCCACTTACTTACTTGATTAAGGAATGAACTGTTCTCACTATGCATCTATTCATATCTGCAAGAACGGGATCGTCGTGGTAAACAAATTTAGCTTGGATTTATCGTTAATCTAGGTATGGATGTGCTGATTCTAGATTGGTGAGGCAATTAGACGAATCCATACACCTTCTTTGCCATTTTGCCAGTAATTTGTAAATAGATGTGGTTTTGATGTAAGGCTAAGGTATATAGATGATTTAAATTCAGAATTAGGGTATAAAAAATTAAAAACTTTCTCCATATTTTCTCCACATGTACTAGTAATTAGTACATCAAATGTATTGTTCTTGAGCAACTGAGCTATAGAATTCGTTGAGTAGAAAAAGAGATGCCCTTGCTCTGTTGCGGAAGTTGGGTAAACAGTTTGATTTATTTTCCAATTCTTAACAACCATCGCATACTCATTAGGTATTTCCATAAATAAAACCCCGTTTTTTTTGAGAACTTTTTTAAGTTTTTTCAAATGATTAATGGGATCTTTAACATGTTCAAATACATTAGATGAACATATTAAGTCATAAACACCTTCTTCTATTTGAAGATCTTCTTCAAAAAACATGTTTTTGACTGCTTTCTCCTTTTGTGAGATTCTTGTGTTTGCAAATTCTACCATTCTTTTATCAAGTTCATAACCTGTTACATGAAAACCATGTTTATGTAGCAAAAGTAATAGAGCACCTTCAGAACAGCCCACGTCCAATGCTCTGAGCCCTTCTAACCGAGGTAGATACTTCTCAATTAACTGAAATTGTGATGCAGCCCTTTGTTCACTAAATTTTAGACGTATTTCTAAGTTTGTAGGATTATCATCTCGGACATAATACCCTGCTTGATAAAATTCAAGTATTTCCTGAGTGGGAGGGATTGGACATGTCATAGAAACCCTACACAACTCACAGTTATATTGCTGATATTTAGGGAAAGAGAGGTTCTTTCCTAACGGCTTGAGTTCCTTGTTACCACAAATGAAACATTCCATATTTAAGTAATCTCTAACTGAATTTACATGTGATCAAGGCATTAAAGTGTAAAAGCCTTGGGACAAAAA
>CAZZVG010000816.1:0-3887 GCA_964657295.1 Iningainema sp.
AATAAACTCTTTCATACCTCACGAATTTTCATCGATTGAACTTCGCCTGTTTCTGCGTCTATCTTAAAAAGTTTATACTCTCGCTTATACTCAGGAGAAGGGATAATTTCAGGAATCAGAGGATTTTTCGTTTTGTGAACAGGACGATTAAACCCTAATGTAATCAACCAAAACTTTTTATCTTCTGAGAGTTCTAACTCTTCTAGTAAGATATCTTGGAGAGTATTTCCTATCAACTCTTGTAAATCGTCAAAATATTTTTTTGCTGCCATTACAGCGCCTCGTGCATCAATTTTAATATTTTCGAATTGTGTCAGCCGATGTTTGAGCGCGACTAATAAAAGTATTTGCACTGAGAACCTGCTCGTGAAGGCTCATAATAGAAAGTGTAAAATCTGGGGGTATCGCCTTCAGTCATCAGTCAACCGTCAACAAATGGCTCATCTCTCCCAATCCCCAATTCCTTGAGCTTAATTTTTACACTCTCCAACTCAGTACCGCAGTAGTAATATTTCTTATCTAAAATATCTGCGATGTAATAGCCTTGTTTACCATCATTAATACGTCGTAGTTCGTTAGCCACCTTTTTCATCGAAGTGTCAAATGCAGAAAATAAATCTTCTTGCTGAAGCCAAGGTGCGTTAAATAAATTTACAAACATGTCGCCCTTTGTGAAATACCAAGTGTTATCACGCCGGACAACTAATCGGTAGTAAACTGGATAAACGATAGTACTACTAGCTGGCATATGCTTTGTCGTAGATATCACTACTCCCCCAACAATACCCGAATCGCTTTCAAAGCCTGACTTCGTTTCCCATTACTAATCTTGGCAAACCAATAATGCGACTCCTCATTACTCATTGCTGTAATTCCCTTAGTAATATTAACAATGCGTTCTGGCTTAGAAAGCGGTTGCAAAGTTTGAAATAATAACCCTAAATTTGTCCCAGATTCCTCATTTAAAATATAGGGACTTTGGCGATTATGAGTTAAAGTTTTAGGATCGTAATTGTTCGCCTTCAAACAATCATAAATTGCCTGTCTCGCCTGCACTAACGCATTCCCCTTTAAGCGGCCAATCCGCTTGGCAGATGGACGCTTTTTTTCTCCAGCTTTTTTATAGGCACACTGGTATAATTCCAGGGTAAAGTTATTGTTGTCTGTACCCACTACACGCAGTTGAAACTCTTGCATCTTCAGTAAGTCACTTTCGCCGTCAAGTTTAACCTCTCAACCGGGTTACGATTAAGGGCATTTTTGATAGTAGCGATTTCTGTGCCATTTGGTTGCACTGGTGAGGAAAATTTAAATTCCAGCTTCAGCGACACATCAGCTGTAACATCAGGACTACTTAGCAAAGCATTAACAGCCGCCTGGAAACTTTGAAATCCTTTAACAGGACCTTGGTATTCTAACCTGACGAATTGCTCACCGACGCTAATTGTGGCAGTTTGGTCGATTTGTAGGGAAAATTTCATCAACAACGGTAACGCCGTCATTAACCTGCGGTAGTCTGTTGCTTGGGAAACCGAGATTTCTAGAGATTGTACTCCCTGAACTTTGTAGTCGTGGATGCGATCGCTGAATTCATTAAACACCCCATTAACTGTTCCCTCCAAGTCAAATTCTTCCGGTTTTTCCCATAATGTAGAGACGCGAAATTGCGCGTTACCTTCAGCACCGCCTAGTGTGGGGGGTGTACCAGTACCGTAGGTTAACGGTTTTGCTTGAGTTTCCTTCTCCACGACTTCGCCGTTACCATAATCAGCGACAATTTTGAAGGTTGTGGTGGATGCGATCGCAGTTTCATACTCATCACTAGGGCGAAACTCCCCTCCTACTAAATTCCCATCCTGATAAAGTTCAACCGTTAACGCCCCTGCTGCTTTCCACCTTACCCGCACCGGTTTAAGCGAATCCGTACTAGACATGACTTGGGCATTAAGTTCAATTTCTCGTGGTTTCGGCGGTTGCAGAATACCCCGGCGGTAAAGCACCATCCTGTCAGAAAATTCTATAGTGTCAGGTAAAGTAAATTTACCATCATCAGTTTTAATAAATACCTTTTCCGACACCTTCATATCCCATTGTCCTGTCTGCAAACCTTGGCGAATACTATCTCGCAACTTAGAAACATCCGCATTGAGGAGTATATTTAAACTCAAGTCTTTCGCAAAAGCTTCTCGCAACGCTTTAGTTGTCCAATGGTCTAACCCAGATAACCAAACTTTTTGTAGAATATAAGCAGGCGCATAGGGAGGCGCATCTTCAGAACGAATTTTCTGACAATCTTTCAGTGCCTTTAATATCACTTCTTGTTGATTATTTTTCCCCTTCACATCGCTTGAATCTTATGCTGGAAGAGTATAATGCATCAAGCCTTTCGGCGCTTTTACCGAGTCAGAAGCCGGGTAAAATAAGTGACGGTAGGCATTAGTTAAAGAAATTCTGACACTTAATTCCAAATCACCTTTTTTATGCTTGAGTTGCTGTTGCTGATTTTCTGATAAATCTTGCAAACGATTGGGTGAATTAAGGATATTTAGAATCGCCCGATATTCCCTAGCATTATCAATTGCCCGTTCCAACTCATGCTTGTTAGCAACTAAAAATAATAAGCGATTGCGATAAGTACGAAACTTACCAGACTCTCCCGTATTGTTAAAAATTCGCTCAACAAGATCGGGAGGACCTTCGGTAGTTGCAGAAATTGTAGCTGACTGAAAATCAATCAGACACAGGGCAATGCTATCTGCTGTATCATCCACATCCGCAGCCGAATCTGGTGCGGAAATAGTTTTAAAGTATTTCTCTGCAAAAATAGTATCGCGGCGATTTCGCAAATCTTCTTTTGCCTCAGTAATACCAATTTGTGCCTTCTCTTCGGCAATAATCTTATTAATTGAAGGTTCTTCTTTGAAACGAGCAATTGAAGTTATTGCATCATTTTCTAAATACCAAGCAACAATAGATAACCTTTCTAAGGCTGTATCAACAAAACCAATTTCTAACCCTGGTGTCAGCAGCAATAAATTTAATTCTGCGCGGCGAATTCCTGCTACTATACCTTGGTTGATAGAATGCAAAAATATAGTCCTTGCTACCCAAGTGGAAAAGGGAGGTTTACCCGCCGCCGTCCATTCTCCATCTTGCAATTGTGCGTGCGCTTCTCTCCCATCTGGATTGTAAATGTCAGCGACGATAGGTATGCGCATCAAAGGGCGTTCTAAGCGTGAAGTCAAATCGCTAGTAACTTCTTCTTCGATACCAATCGGGATGTGGTGCGGGTGAATTAGCGGTATCCAGTTTGTTGATTGTTGAGTGTTGAGTGTTGACGGTGAACTATTCCACAGATATCGGATCACTCTGGCAAACAACCGCAAAGCGCCTCTAGTACGTTGAAAGTTGGGAATGGAGGCAATTTTTTTCGTCAGCAGGTTAAACAGTTCGGGGTGGAAGGGATAACTCGCTTCGATACTTTCGGCGTAACGTGTATCTTTACACCCATCTGGTAAGTTAATTCGACTAGCTTTATAAGTCTGTAAATATTCTTTAGCAGCGTTTTGGGCTGCATTTGCATCAATACCACTAAATAACCGCTGTTTAACAATATTGTAAATTTCAATATCAGTACTGGGTTTGAGGACGCGCTCTTGCCGTGCTGATGCTAAAATTGCTTCGCGGATCTCGGTGGTTTCTTCACCGAAACTGTCGCTAGAAGATGCAAGCGTATAGACAAATACCAAGTTATGGCTTGCAGCAGCCAAGTCCATTAACGAAAACAAAAAGGCAACAACTTGTTCGGCTAAATTACTATTCCCAACTAAGGTAGCTTTGGCTGCACGCAGGTGTCTGGCAATTTCATCAAGAATAATTACAGTGGG
>CAZZVG010000817.1:0-3880 GCA_964657295.1 Iningainema sp.
AATAACCCTGCTTACCACCGTTGATTCTAAAAAGCTCTAGAGCGACTTTCTTCATGGAAGTATCGAAGGCTACAAATAAATCATGGAGAGAAAGCATTGGCTCATTAAACAAATTGATAAACGGTTCACCCTCTTTGAAAGCCCAACCGTTACCACGGCGTTCTATAATTCGGTAGTAAACAGGATGAGCAATTGTTCTATTTAAATTCAACATAATTTACCGGGTAAAATGAATAGAAGGAATAGCCCCTAGGGGAAAGCTAGGGACTATTTAACTAACTAGTTACGGTCGTTTTCCGAGTCATTTTTGGGATGTTCTGCCACCTCTTCCAAATCGTCTAGGACGGTTTCGGAGTCTGTGAGGTAGAACTCACCCGACACTTTGTCAGTCTTCTCCCAACGCCTAAGTAAGCGGCGCAGAAAGATTTTGACCGGATTCCAAAAATCTCGATGACCGTTACCATTTTTGCTCAATAAATACCTCCTTTTTTAAACTTTTAAACGACTGGGGACACTAATTGTCCCCACCTTTATTTTACACCACTTTTTAGAAAAAAAATTACCATTTATTGAAGATTCACTTCTATTTTTTGTGGAGATTAATATTAATTCACCATTGGCTTAAGCATCTAATAACTGACCTGTTGAACCCTCATTATCATAGACATGGCCTAGTATTTACGCGATTTATTTAAGCTGATCTCCTGTTTAAGAGTGCAACCCGTGCATGAAGATTAGTGCAGTCAAGTTTCTTTCTGCCTGCCATAAGTGTTAACCATAATCTTTAAAAAAAGTGGTTTACGTATTTACAAGAACAAAAATATTGCATAAGTGATCGCTTATCCCCACTCCCTCTTGCAAGATTGAGCTATTGAGTGCTTTCGTTATCCCCGTGGAAAAAATCAGTAAAAATCGGACAGCCTTGTTTTGTTAATTCGTCGGCGGCACCACTAACTAGTTTTGAGAAGGCTGTCCGATTTTTATGGATTACTGCGTCCCCCGGTTATTCATCCTAACATTGTACTACGCAAGCGTAGTACAGTGCAGGAATTCTGTCCGATATCGTTAAATTGTATCAATATATATATCAAAATACGTATTTTTTTTACATCAAATGATAGTTTGATTGATTGGGTTCAGAGGCTTACAACTGAAAATAAGTGCTTATTCATTGAGTCCACGGCTATGGCTAAAAAAAGGACTGACGAAAAGATGGAACAAACAGGACGAGTAGTAATTGTCACTGGAGATAAGGGTGGCGTAGGCAAATCCACATTTGCCAGGGGTTTGCTCCATTTGTATGCCAGTCAAAAGCTAAAGTATCTGGCTTACGACTCGGATCATCGAAATGCTCAACTGTACAGACACTACAACATGGTGGAACCAGGAGTAAAGCTGCTAGATATCTTTACTCGGGGCGGTGCGGACGACTTAATCATTGATCTAGATAGTCAACGCCCCCCACTGGCATTGGTGGATTTGCCTGCTCAATCAGGGGCATTTTTTGAGAACTTTGAGAAAGACTTAGGGGTATTTGACGCTGTCAAAGATTTGGGATACAAAGTCACTATGGCGAGTGTACTCTCGAGAGTGAAGGACTCGGTCAATATCCTACGTGTTCTCCACGAATACTGTAAGGAGCGCGTAGATTACGTAGTGGTAAAAAATCTGTTCCACGGCGATGCTGATAAGTTTGAACGCTATGACAGTTCGGAGACTCGTATCAAGCTAAAGTCAGCCGGCGTGATTGAAGTTTTGATGCCGGACTTATTTTTCAAACCATATGACTACGTTGATGAGATGAACCTATCTTTTAGCGCAGTCGCAGAAAGCAAAGCTGACATTACCATCAAACGCCGCGTTTTAGCTTGGCTAAAGGAATTCGAGCAAAATATGCTGATTGGGGGTGAGTTGTTAGGACTAGAAAATTTAGCTGTAGCAAGTATTGCTGCTTAATTTAATGAGTACAGTTACCAAGCGACTAGTGATAACGGCAGGCGATGCCAGAGTCGGTAAGTCCACTTCAGCCCGATTGTTACTAGAGCTTTACTTAGAATATAAACTCAAATTGCGAGCCTACTACACTGGCGAGCGCAACAAATTGTTCAGTTATGAGCCACTATTAATAATTAACGAGTTGCTATTAACCAGAGGGGGTGCTGATAAATTGCTCATTGATTTGGAGGACTTTTCTGAACTTCAAGTAGCTTTGAGTGATTTGCCAGGGCAGAATATTGAGCAGTTCAAACGATTCGCTTCTGAAGTGCAGTTATGGGATGCGATCGCTAGCTTAGGTTATCGTATCACCTTTGTTCATCCAATATCTTATCGCAGAGATTGCGTCGAATACTTGCAAGAGCTTTTCGATTACTGTGGCAATCAAGCAGATTATGTGATAGTTAAAAACCTTTACTTTAATGATGAGTTTCCCTACTTCGATGACACTGATATCCAAAAGTGTATTCAAGAGATTGGTGGAGAGGAATTGTATTTAGGAGGATTATGGAAAGATATATATGAATTAGTAGAAGCTCTTAACTTCCCTTATTGCCAAGCTCTTCATAGTGGAGAAATAGATTTAATGAACCGCTCTCGTATTTTCAACTGGATGGAAGAGTTTAATGAGCAAATTCACAAAAATTCAAACATTTTAAATTTGTTAGGTTTTTCAGTACCTGTGTCATCAGTTCAGAGGGAGCAGAGAGCAGGGAGCAGGGGGTAGGGTACCTACACTTAAAAGTGTGGGATTGAAGCTTGGACGCAGTTTTTCTTGCGCCTACTCGTTGAGAAAAACATCTTTTTTTGAAGTAAGCTCTAAACCCACAACTAAAGTGTTCATTTGCAGTTTTACTCCCTGCTCCCTTAGTCCTGCTCCCTCCCTGCTCCCTTTTTTGTAATATGGAACCACAGTTATAGATGAATTTTTAATAAGCTTCGTGCAAAAATTATTATGAGTGAAAAAAAGGGAGAATATTCTTTAGATACGACATTAGAAGGACGTTCTGACCATTTTAAACAAAAAGTTCTTGATGTAGTTCGTCGTTCTGGCATTAACACCAAAGATCCCTTATTTTTGGTTTTGAGTTCTCTTGGTAAGTTCGAGGTATTGATGGAAGAGATTCCAGGAAAACTTGAAACTGCCGTGAAAACGTGGATAATTGAAATAGATAACAAGCTTGATCAGGCATCGAGTGTAGCCATCGTTCAGCAAAAGAGTGCGATCGCCAAAGCTGCCGAGGCTTTATTAAAGAAGGGAGGGCAACAACAATCAAGCACGATTTTCGGTTCTGTGCTACCATTCGCCCTATTACTACCAGGTATTTTTAGTGTAGGTCTTTTAATTGGTAGTATAATCCCTGCTTGGAGAGGTGGTGGTTTAACAGAGCCAGTTCGCCTGACTTTTGAAGAAAAAGAAGCTTTGACTTGGGCTAAATCAAAAGATGGACAATTCGCCCGTCAGTTTATGAAATGGAACGATTATGACCTTAATGTTTGTCGTCAGGAACCAGAGCGTTTGAAGGGTAGATGCGTACTCTGGGTTGTGTCTTACGAGAAGCGATCTACTTATCAGAAGCAGCTGAGCAAATGATTTTGAACGTTGTGATCGCTATCATTGCTTTCAACCCATTTAGGAGTCTCGACTATTCCTTCAGCGATCGCTTTGATTGCAGCTTGAGCTCGGCTAGAGCAACTCAGCTTTTGAAGGACTTGGTGTACGTGACTGCGTACTGTTCCAACCGATATGTATAGATGAGCAGCAATTTTCCTGTTACTCATGCCTTGCACCATCAGTCGTAACACATCTATTTCTCTACGACTGAGAATACTTGCTTGAGGAATACACTCTCGTTTCTGAATTTGAACACGTCGAACAGATTTT
>CAZZVG010000818.1:0-3874 GCA_964657295.1 Iningainema sp.
CGCCTATCGCTAGTTTGGGATTCATTTGGGCTTAATTTTTGTTTAAGTCCCACTAGGATCTTCACCACAATTATACCCGACAAAAAAAGTCGGGTATGTTTGACGGGGATTTTGACTCGTGATAGTATCAAACGACAGTTGATGCAAAACCAGGGAGAAGGAGAATATGACTCAGGCGATTGAAACCCATAACCAAGCAACCACTGGCAATCTGAAAGCATTGAAGTGCAAAGAGTGTGGCACTGAATATGAACTCAAAGCAACTCATGTTTGTGAGTTATGCTTTGGTCCATTGGAGGTAGCCTATGACTATAACGCCTTACGTCGCACGGTTTCTCGGGAAACGATTCAAGCCGGACCAAATTCAATCTGGCGTTACCGTCCGTTTTTGCCTGTGACAACGGACAATGTCATAGATGTGGGAACTGGTATGACTCCCTTGGTTCGCTCCAATCGCTTGGCACGTCGCCTTGGTTTAAACAAGCTGTATATCAAGAATGATGCCGTTAATATGCCTACCCTCAGTTTCAAGGATAGGGTGGTGTCAGTCGCCCTTTCTCGGGCAAGGGAATTAGGTTTTACCACGGTTTCTTGTGCTAGCACCGGGAACTTGGCAAATTCTACGGCCGCGATCGCCGCCCATGCTGGCTTAGACTGCTGTGTATTTATCCCGGCCGATTTGGAAGCTGGCAAAATTTTAGGCAGCTTGATTTACAGTCCTACCCTCATGGCTGTAAAGGGCAATTACGATCAAGTAAACCGTCTGTGTTGTGAAGTGGCAAATACACAAGGTTGGGGTTTTGTCAATATCAACCTGCGTCCTTACTACTCAGAAGGTTCCAAAACTCTTGGCTTTGAAGTGGCAGAACAACTGGGCTGGGAACTCCCTGACCACATTGTGGCACCTCTGGCCTCCGGTTCATTATTTACTAAGATTTACAAAGGCTTCAACGAATTTGTAGAAGTTGGTTTGGTAGAAGGCAAGAACGTTCGGTTCAGTGGCGCACAAGCAGAAGGATGTTCACCGATTGTCGAAGCATATCGGGAAGGACGCGACTTTATCAAGCCAGTGAAGCCGAATACAATTGCGAAATCTCTGGCGATCGGCAATCCAGCAGATGGGATATACGCTGTAGAGATAGCCAAGAAAACTGGTGGTGCGATAGAATCCGTGACTGATGCGGAAATCATTGAAGCTATGAAGCTGCTTGCAGAAACCGAAGGTATCTTTACTGAAACAGCAGGTGGCACAACCGTTGCCGTGTTGAAAAAATTGGTAGAAGCTGGCAAGATTAACCCAGATGAAACTACAGTGGTATACATCACTGGAAACGGTTTGAAAACTCAAGAAGCTATACAAGGTTATATCGGTGAACCTTTAACAATTGAGGCAAAACTCGATAGCTTTGAACGAGCGCTAGAACGTTCTCGGACACTTGATCGCTTAGAATGGCAGCAAGTTCTTGTTTAGTCATTAGTCATTAGTCATTAGTCAATTGTCAAAACAAAGGACAAATGACTAATGACTAATATCCATCGCCCCATTCCAAAACGAAACACTCTTATGGCAATAAAAGTTTTAGTTCCCACTGCTTTGCAAAAATTCACAAATAATCAAGCCATGCTAGAATGCAGCGGCAGCAATATTCTCGAACTATTCGACTCTCTCGAAAAAAGCTGTCCTGGGATCAAATCGCGGTTGTGCGATGACGGAGGACAGCCAAGAAGGTTTTTGAATTTGTACGTGAATAGCGAGGACATCCGCTTTTTGGATGGAACAGAGACACCATTAAAAGATGGTGATGAAGTGAGTATTGTCCCGGCTGTCGCTGGTGGTTGATTTAGGCAGAGCGGAGGAAAACAGAATAATAACTCCTGTAGAGACGCTCCGCTTTGTTGCGTCTCTGAATTTCCGTGCCTCCTAACTCTTTCTCTTAAACCCTTTCAACGTGTCATACGTGTAGCCGTATTTTCGGAAATTGAGAGTGGTTGCAGGTGTCACAATATCGTCTGGGGAAAAAGTAGGTATAAATGATAGTAAATTTCCCGGACCCCAATTTGCAGGCGTGGACTCACCTCCATCCCAAGGCCACAATCTGTCGTTGAGGTTTTCTCCGTAATGACCGCCTGAAGCCGGATAATAGTCACTACCAGCATGTCCGTTTTGCTGCCATTCAGCCCAGAGGCGATCAACATTGGAATGAACCAGCCAAAAGACTGGATCGTTGATAGAACTGGAAAGGTCAGCCATTGTACCTAGAGCAGAGGGACGACCGACGGTAAAGTCAAAAGTCGCGCCACCGACAAAGCCGTGGAAGTAGTTATGCAAAAAGACACCCTGCGTTTGTTGACCTGTGCTGTCTATTTTGACAAATCCTTCTAAAGCTGGGCGAAAAGTGTTATAGTCATTCAATGCAAGAACTTGCTCAATGTCTTCTTTGGCAACAGGATAATTATTTGTCGGTGGTACTTGCAGAAAGCGTGAGATGGCGTTACCAAATGTTTCTCCGGTTGATGACTTGAAATGTAGATCGGGAATCGCAATCCATCCATTATCTACTGTAAAAGGACCGGACACAACAGGTCCCCCTTGAACACTAATTGTCGGGATGTTAGATGGTGGTCCTTGAGCGTCGGAACCAGTCGTATCGGATGAATCAGGGATATTGGATGGTGGTCCTTCACTGCCAGAAGCAGTGGTTGGTCCTCCACTTTGACTGTTATCGAGTGGAACATTTAGGGTGACTCCTTGACCATTTGGTCCCATAAAGTCATCACTAAAGACAACTTCCAACGCTTGAGGATCTGTCCAATCCCAATAGGGAATTGTCACATTGGGGTTGACTGATTGCAAGGCTTTTTCAAATCGGTAGACTAACTCGCGGTGCCACGGTAGTATGAGAGCACTTTCATGAGCACCGTCATGTCCAGCCGCAGGACCTTGGGCACTGTCAAACATTAAACCCATTGCTCCCACATGTACTGCCACAAACTGGTCGTAAATACTGATATTACTACCCTCTGGGACTGTAGTTTTTAGTGTTCGCACGGCTTCAACAAATGCGCTTTTCTCGAACGGTGTCAAATCAACAACGTTCTTTCTCACATTTGCCTGATAACCGATAATATTTCTGCTAGCAATCAGGTTATGGTCTGGGAAGCGTGTAGAATCTACTTTGTTAAAGGAATTGATTGTATTGTAACTAGAGGAAGAGTGATCGCTATTGGCAATCCCTTTGAGGATCTGATTTGAGATCTGTTGCTTGTCATGCGGAGCATTAAAAGAAGTTGCTGGAGTGCCAAAGATAACGACAAAGACAGCGACTAAACTAGCAATGATTGCAGTTTTGATAATTTTACGGTTAGCTTTCATACTCTACACTTGACGGTGTTTTTAAAATTCCAAGGTTTTGACGAACTCAACTAAAAGTTACAGTAGCGTTAGTATATAAATTTACATATTCTCAAATAGCTGCCAATAGAAAATCTTTCGGAAAAACCTTCTATTCTTTCGCAATCTGGCAATGATTGTTTTCCATGACGGTACGTTCGGCTCTCCTATGCCAAAATGAAAGTGACAGATACCTCAAGGTGAGCGATCGCGAATATTAGCTAAAAGGATTGACCTGAGCAATGGCAGAAGAAACCAATCATCATGAAGCGGGAGAGGTAGCTCCCAGCACTGTTGACAAACAAGCACCCAGTGTCGCTGAAGAACGCGCTCCCAGTCGAGACTCTGAAGTAGCGACAGACATTCCTACCGCTAACACGCCAGATCCAAAAGAGGCAAATCCAGAAGATAACCCAAATGCTGCCAAAGCTGCACCCAAGCGACAAAAGCCAGCAGCAGCCAAGGAAGCTGTAGCAGAAGATA
>CAZZVG010000819.1:0-3873 GCA_964657295.1 Iningainema sp.
GAAGAAGCGCAAACCTGTTGTTGGTAAGTTATATAAATGGCTGTAAGAGTGAGCCATCATTTCATTCGCTTTTTTTGTAGCAGCATATAAGCTAATAGGATGATCTACACTATCGCGAACGGAAAAAGGTCTTTTTGTATTGGCTCCATAGACTGAACTCGAAGAAGCAAAAACGAGGTGTTGTACTTTTAGGTGACGACAACCTTCAAGAATGTTGAGGAAACCTACCAAATTGCTATCTACATAAGCATAAGGATTGGAAAGTGAGTAACGGACACCAGCTTGAGCCGCTAAATGAATCACTTTTGATGGTGAGTGATGGGTGAATAACTCAGCTGTGGTTGTGCGATCGCTAATGTCTAATTTTTCAAATTGAAAGTTCTGGTAATTTTTTAGCTGAGCTAACCGAGCTTGCTTTAAACTAACATCATAATAGTCGTTAATATTATCTATCCCTAAAACTTCTTCCCCCATCGTCAACAGTCTTTGGCTGAGATGAAAGCCAATAAACCCAGCTGCACCCGTAACTAAAAATTTTGCCATATTCTGTAGTGTTCGGTAGATGTATTTGCCTAGACGGCAATTTGGCAAAGCCGTTCCTTTCAAGATACAAATACATCTTTAAGGATAACGATCGGCAAGTCTAAGACATCACGAAACCCTCTGTCATTGGTTAAGAAGACGCTACAGTTTTGGCTCAATGCCGTTGCCGCATGAATGGCATCAGGTGTCTTCAAGCTTGTTATTGCTCGTAACTGTGCTGCTTGCCTCAATATCCTCTGACTAATAGAAATTAATTGAATTGATGACGATAGTAGAAGCTGTTCATAGGTGTTAACGAGATCCTCCGTCTTCATCTCTCAGTGGAGCGACAAGCGTTTCCATAAGAGTAAGTTCACTACTAATAATTTCAACTTCACCTGCTTGAAATAACGACCATAATGGCTGGAGTAATGAGTAGTAGTCCAAATTTTCTTCTACTGTATAAATAAATATAGAAGTATCTGCATAGACGATGGCAGAGGGTGGAATGTTTAACTGTCCCACGCTTCTCTCTCTGTTTGAAGTTGCTGATCGATCTCCTCATACCAATTCACGAAAGTCTTGATACAAATAACATATTTCTAATTCTTCCCCTGACTGCTCTCTGCTTCCTCATCTGTATCAATTTTAGAGTGAAATGGTATCAGCTGTCCTTACAGCATACTGAGTGCGTGCTTGTTCGATGAATTTTAGAATATTCCTGCGTTGAGGGGGCTTAGACGGTAGAACGACAAATACATCAACCTCTTCGCCTTCTGAAGCGTATGGTAGTTCAATTTCAAGTTTATTTCCCGCTAAGACTTTGGTTCTGATTCGCAAGGCAGACTGTATAATCGAAGTGGATTGCATGGCTTTTTTTGGTTATCTGTTTGGGAGAATTATAACTAGATGCCTTCTAAGCAAAGCCGTTTCCGGTTACTAAAAAAGAGGTATCTCTTATTATAGTGTAAAACAAAACAGACCTCTAAGGTTTTGTTTTTAAATAACAAGAAATATGAGGTTATGAATTATTTTCAGAGACTCCAGTAGATAATATTGTCTGGCAACTTTGCAGGTGAAAACACCGATTTAACATCCATCAAAATGCCTCCTGACCGCAAGCAATTTAGCAATTCATTGTGTAGTATTTGCATGTATTGTTGATGAATAACTGCGAAGACGATCGCATCTAACTCGAAGAATTCACTCCAGTTAGTCAACTCAATACTGTACTCGCGCTTTGCGGCTTCGGGATCTGCAATTGGATCGTGAACTATAGGGTTAATGCCGAACTGTTTGAGTTCCTTCACGATATCTGGGACTCGGCTATTCCGCAGATCCCGAACATTTTCCTTAAAGGTTAATCCTAAGATGCCAACGCGAGTGTTTTTAAGTGGTTTATCTCCATGAATTGCCAGGAGTTTAATCAAACGCTGAGCTAGATAGATCCCCATATTATCGTTAATCCGGCGTCCGGCCAGAATTACCTCTGAATGGTAACCAACTTCCTCTGCTTTAGCTGTTAGATAGTAGGGATCTACTCCAATGCAGTGTCCACCCACAAGTCCCGGTTTAAACGGCACAAAATTCCATTTCGTGCTGGCTGCAGCTAAAACATCAGCCGTGCGAATATTGAGCTTGTCAAAGATAAGTGCTAGTTCATTCATTAAAGCAATATTCAAATCTCGCTGAATATTTTCAATAACTTTGGCAGCTTCAGCAACTTTTATTGAAGACGAGCGGTAAATACCTGCATCGATAATTGTTTCATAGACTGAAGCAACTTGCTCAAGGGTTTCAGCATCTTCTGCCGAGACAACTTTCACAATCTTAAGAAGAGTATGTTCTGGATCTCCTGGATTGATGCGTTCTGGGGAATAGGCTAACTTAAAATCTATTCCCTGCCGCAAACCCGATACTTGAGCTAATATCGGGCCACAAATTTCTTCCGTTACGCCTGGATAAACAGTAGATTCATAGACAATAACAGACCCTGGTTGGAGAAATTTCCCAATGATTTGCGAAGCACTAATCAGCGGGTTTAAATCAGGACGATGATTCTTGTCTATTGGTGTGGGAGCAGTGACAATAAAGAAGTTAGCTGAGGCTAAATCTGTTAGTTCACCAGTAATGGTGACGACAGTGGTGTTAAAGTCTTCAATCGGCTTTCCTCCATTCGGATCGATACCTTGTTGCAGCAGTTCAACTTTTTTAAGGTCGATATCAAATCCAATAGTGCCGGGAAATTTTTTAGCCAATGCCAACAATAAGGGTAATCCAACATAACCTAAGCCAATAACTGCAATTTGTTTGCTCATAAGTAGATTTGCAGATAAATTTTGAGCTATGTAAAAAAATAAGGGCGCACCTACTATGAACGCTTACTAGCAAACAACGGTCATAACCGGAAGTCTTGTTTATTCCCTCCTACGCAACTTACTACTATTGCTTGTCGTATTCCACCTTACCGTAATCCAGTTTAATTATTCTATCTGCGACATAAAAATAGCGATCGTCATGGCTAATCACGAGTACTGTTTTCCCCCGATCTCTCAGGTTCGGGAGTATTTCGGTATAAAAGATATCTTTGAAGACTGGATCTTGGTCCGCTGCCCATTCATCAAACAGATAAATAGGTCGGTCTTCTAAATATGCTGTAAGTAAAGCCAGTCGTTTCCGTTGTCCTTGGGAAAGAGAAGTGGTGGAAAGTTTGCCATTTTTAACTTTGACTTTATGGTCTAGTTGCAGAAGCTTGAGGTACTTTTGGGCTTGATGATCAATCTGAGTTTCTTCTAACCCCACAAGCTTGTCAAACAGATAAAAGTCAGCGAAAACTACGGAAAAATGTTGGCGATACCACTCGCGATAGTCTTCGGTAATTAACTCCCCATCTAACCAAATATCTCCATCTTCAGGGGTGTAGAGTCCGGTAATGAGTTTGGCTAAAGTTGATTTACCACTCCCATTGCCGCCAACGATGAACACTAATTCTTTTGGATAAAACTTAAGGTTGACCGGACCTAAGATAAAGTTGTTATCTTCTTGTTCTCGGCCGTAGGCGTGGGTGACTTCCTTTAATTCTAGACTGTGCCAGTTTGAGTTGATAGCAGGTGGAACTGTGGAGACTTCCGACCGATCAGCAAGAGATAAACCCAATGAATCAATCTTCTGCAACGCAACACTAGCTTTACTAAGTTGAGGGAAGTCATTGACGATGTTTTCCATCGGCAACATTAAGTAGGTGAATGTCAAAATGCAACCAGCAAGAGTTTGCTGACTAATGACAAGTAGACTGGGAAGCGAAAAAAGTATAAAACCAATCGCGAAAAAAAGCAACAGTTTTCCCCAACT
>CAZZVG010000820.1:0-3872 GCA_964657295.1 Iningainema sp.
CCGATCTGGTAGTTGGTAGTTGGTAGTTGTTGGTGGCATTTCCTCCTAACCACTAACCACCAACCATGAGCATTTCAACCAGTATTTCTCATTCCCGCTGCAATACCATTGATAGTTAATAATGCGCCTCGTAGCAACTCACCTTTACTGTACCGAGAGTGGATAACTCCGGAAGTGATATTAGTTCGAGACTGGCGCAGGCGTTTGAGAAGAGAAACCTGTATAAAACCTAGCGGTACAATAGTGCCATTACGTAATTGTACGGAACGTTGCAGTATAGGATCGCCATCTAAAAGTCGTTGGTGACCAGTAATTTCGAGAACTAAATCTCGGATCAGGTAATATTCGCGAGCAATTTGTTCAAAAACCTTCTCAAGACGATCTTTATCTTCAGGATTTGACAATTCGTCTACATAGTGCTTTGCCATTTGCAAGTCTACCTTAGCTAAAGTCATCTCTGCTTTAGAAATCACCATCTTGAAGAAAGGCCACTTGACATAAAAATAGCGTAGGAGTTGTAGGTTTTCTTCTGGATCTTCATGCAAAAATTCTTGCAAAGCTGTACCCATACCATACCAAGAAGGGAGTAAAAACCGGGTTTGCGTCCAACTGAATACCCAAGGAATGGCTCGCAGACTGCTTAAATCTTTCTTACCTGATGGACGACGGGCGGGACGAGAACTAATTTGTAACTGACTAATTTCCTCAATCGGAGTGACTTGGTGGAAGAAGTCAATAAAATCGGGTTGTTCGTAAATCAGGGCGCGATAGTGGGTACGCGATCGCGCTGCTAACTCTTCCATAATCTCATTCCAAGGTTGGATATCATCAAACCCAGTCCGCAGCAAGCTTGCTTGAATCACAGCAGTGGTGATAGTTTCAAGATTGTACAAAGCTAAATCTTTCAAGGAGTATTTGGAAGCCAAAACTTCTCCTTGTTCGGTAATTTTGATTCGCCCGTTGATGCTGTGACCTGGCTGAGCTAAAATAGCTTCATAAGAAGGACCACCGCCACGTCCAACAGAACCACCACGTCCGTGGAAAATCCGCAGAGTAACACTGTACTCCTCGGCTATTTGCTGCAAAGACTTTTGAGCTTTATGAATTTCCCAGTTACTACTTAAAAAACCAGAGTCTTTGTTGCTGTCAGAATACCCCAGCATAACTTCTTGCAAATTAAGAGTCAGGGAAGAGGTAACTGAGGAAGTCGTGGAAGATATTTCTGCCAAGTCTTCAGTGTTTTCCTTGTCTCCTTTAACTACCGTATAGCCTCCAGCTAAGAAAGCCCGATACAGGGGGAGTTCAAACAAATGCTGCATCACGCTTTTTGAGCGTTGTAAATCTTCTACAGTCTCAAACAGAGGAACTACCTGAATTGTACCACGAGCAGTACCGGGGTCATAAAGTCCTGCTTCTTTGACCAATAGCAAGACTTCGAGTACATCGCTGACTTCACGGCACATACTAATGACGTATGTTTGGCAGATATTTGAACCAAACTCTTGTTGTAGCGATCGCACCACCCGTAAAGTTTCAATGACATCGTTGGTTTTCTCGGAAAATGGAAGTTGGGCAGGAATAAGCGGGCGACGGGTTTGCAGTTCTCCTACGAGCCAAGAGACTCTCTCGGACTCTGAAAGTTCATTGTATAATTGAGGTAGAATTCCCAGGTATTCCAAAATCTCATTCAAAACATCTGAATGGCGGGATGATTCTTGACGAATATCAAGTTGCGTCAGGTTGAAGCCAAAAATTTCTACTTGACAGATTAGATTTTCTAGTTCCTGACAGCTTAAACCTGTTTCTGTCAAATTGCGTTCAATCAGCCGCAGTTCTGCTAAAAACTCCACTCCCGAGTGGTAAATAGGGTTGTTTTTGCTTTTCGGTGTTTCCCGCTTGTACAAAGCCAGATTGCGATCACGGGTATTTTCCAATCGCTTCAGGACATAAGAAAGTTTTAACCGATACGGTTCTTGCCGATAACGCAACGCTAACTCATCGTAAACTTCACTCAATTGTGATTGTTCTAGTTCTAGTGATTCCAGCAAGTCTGGCAAAACATCACTCCAGTGCAGTGATAGACTTAACAAGTTTACCAACCGCTTCACCGAGAGAATATACTTTTCTAACACCATATTACGTTGGTAGCAGGCTGTCTGCCAAGTAATCTCTGGTGTTACTGACGGGTTACCATCTCTATCTGCACCTACCCAAGAACCAAACCGACAGAAGTCTTTGCGTGGCGGCTCCAGCCAAGGAAAGGTTTTCGCTAAAGCGTACTTGAAGCGTTTATAAAGGTGGGGAATGGCATCGAATAAAACCTCTTGGAAGTAATGCAGAGTATAATCGACTTCATCCAAGACCGAGGGTTTAAACTGGTGCAACTCGTCGGTACGCCACCACAAGCGGATCTCTTCGAGCAATTGTTCGCGTATTTCTTCTGCAAGTTGACTACTATTCTGGGTGCGCTTTTCCACAACATCCAGTTGTTGCATGAGTTGTACAACTTTACGTTGCTTATCGCGGATAGTATGACGGACAATTTCTGTTGGGTGGGCGGTAAATACGAGCTGCACATCCAAATGTGCAATGAGACGTTGAATTTGCTGGGGTGGGACATTGAGATTGTGTAGGAGCGGAAATAAATTAGCAAAAGTGCCTTTTTGTTTTCCGGTTGAGTTTAATTGCCAACTCTTTGTCTGCCTATCTGCTCCTACTCCACTGTTGATCGGAGCTTCTCCTTCCTTTTGGTTTGCGGAACCGAAGACATTTGATTTAGATTGCGATTCATAACGAGTTAATTGCTGCCTTTGCTCATAATCCTGCTCTATAATGTTGATCAACTGAAAATAAAGAGCAAACGCACGCGCTGCCCGTATTGCATCGTTGATATTAAGTTGTTCTATCAACTTGAATACAGAGGCTTGATCATTGGTTGCTTGTCCTTCTGGCGAACATAAATCTCGTAGTTGCCGCAGAAGATCCACCATATTTTGACCGCATTCCTGGCGGAGAACAAACTCCCACAATTCCTCCACTTTTTGGAGGTTTTGGTGTAACAATACATCTGAGGAAGGGTAGATATTTACAGGCGGAGCAGACGAGTCTAAAAGATAACTCATAATTCTCGATTCTTCTTAAGTAGGTTGGCACAAATAAAGTTAGCTGGCGATCGTTCGCTGTAGGTGAAAAATGCATTGAAATCTAGACATTTCTCCTACTCCCCGACACCCAGTCAATGCGCGTTATGTTTATTCATACCGAGTTGCAAGGTATTGCAAGTTACTGTTTACAATCTCCAATTTTGCTATGACAAAGTTATGGAATTTGACCTTTATGGAGGGTGAAGGGGGTGAAAGGGTACAAGGGAAATGAAAACGTAAAAACACATGACACTAACATATCTACTAGGCTCTGATACCTAGTCATGTCAAGGTGCCTCAAAAACCCGGAACATAGGAGTCGATTTTTGACAGTATTTTACCTTTGGGACAGACCCTTCGGCAAGCCCTCCCTTGTAACCCTCGTGCCTTGAAGATCGCCGTCGCTTTGGTGAGAGTGAAACCCTACCAAAAGCGCTGCCTGACTGCGAGTGCGAGTTTAAGTGCCACGCTTTGTCTTATTCTGTAATGTTGCTCCTGTAGTACGCGATTGAAAAATATTTTGAACCACGTAGACATTTGCGGGCTTTCCACAAGGTATACGCATTTGCGTTCAAGGCAGCGAAGGAGTGAAAATCGAGAAGAACACAAGGGAAAATTTTATTTTAATGCTTCACCTTGACAGAGCGTTCTCACACCACTCTACAACCCCTTTACCCAACGACTCCCGAACCGCCCAAAGATGATCGTTTAGGGAGAGGGGGAGAGGGG
>CAZZVG010000821.1:0-3870 GCA_964657295.1 Iningainema sp.
ACCCTTCAGTAACTTGTTCAACATATCAAATAGTGATATCAAAAACGTTAGTGGTTCAGGAATCATCAATTACCATGAGTCCTCTAGCTAACTCGAAAACGAATAAGATTCCCGACTTCGTAAGAGTTGTCGGGAATCTGAAATTACCCTTTCACACACACAACTTGCTTTAAAGTCGCAATTGGTTCTACCAAGTCTAGTTGTTGGTTCATCACCTCATCTATTGACTTATAAGCACCAGGAATTTCATCTAAAACACCTGAATCTTTGCGACACTCAACGCCTTTTGTTTGCTCAATCAAATCATCAAGCGTATAGGCGTTCTTTGCCTTATTTCGGGACATTAAACGCCCAGCCCCGTGACTGCAACTGCAAAAACTTGCGTGATTTCCCTTACCTTTAACAATGTATGATTTTGCTCCCATCGAACCAGGGATAATACCATAATCTTGTTCTGTTGCGCGGACTGCACCTTTGCGAGTGATATACACATCCTCGCCAAAATGCACTTCCTTTTCAGCATAATTGTGATGGCAATTCACCTCTAATAAAGGCTTACTCGCCTTACCACCCGCCAGATGCTTTTCGATAATGCGCTTAAAACGCCCCATCATCACCTCACGGTTACAACGGGCATAATCCTGTGCCCATTGTAAATCGTGCCAGTATGCTTGGAATTCTAACGTACCAGCAACAAAGTATGCTAAATCGGGATCGGGCAACTTATTACCCGCCATTTTCGCTAATTCCTTAGCAGTGCTAATATGGCATTGAGCGAGATTGTTACCAATATTGCGCGAACCGGAATGCAGCATCAGCCAAACAAAGTTCTCTGTATCTAGGCACACTTCTATAAAGTGATTTCCTCCACCGAGAGAACCCATCTGTTTCATCGCTTTACCTTGCAAGTCTTGCACCCCACGATGTAAGTCTTTAAAATCATCCCAATACTGCCAGTTGGTAACACTTTTTTCAACGTCTTTATTTTCGTTGAAACCCGTCGGAATTGCCGCTTCAATATCCAAGCGGATTTTCTTCAGCTTGCCTTCGAGTTGGTCACTATTAAATGGTGTTTTAACTGCCATCATACCACAGTTGTGGACAAACACACCTGCACTGAGAGCAAAGTTGCCGTAGTCAGGAACTGTTAAGCAGTAGACATCTTGTCTTTCCTGAAGCCTGATGACATCAACAACTTTATGGTTGTAAGCGTGTTGTTTCCAACGGTGATTATGAAGTCCATTATCGGCACGATCAAAGTTTTTGTGATGAATCACCGTTCTTTGACCCTCAAAAGATGGTACTTTTCCTAATAGTCCAGATCTGGCCTGAATCCAGTGTGCCTTTTGCCATCTACCAGAATCGGGTTGCTGAATTAACGTATAGCCGTCCTGATCAACTTGGGAATAGAAGGGCATCAAGGAAGTGTTAGGTTTGAGATCACACGCTTGTTGGTAAGTGCCATCCCGAAGCATGAATTGATGATCGGGAGTGCATTTAATTTCTTCCCCGTTGTCCAAAACCACTTTCAACAGTTCGGCATTGCTCCGTGTTAATTTGGCTGTAGCCTCAGCCGCGACAATTTTCCCTGTATGTGCGTAAGAGTAGACAATAAACTCTTGCTGAGTTATTGCTAGTTCTGCAATTGGGTAGGATTTTCCATCTGCTAATGGAACCAAAGTTTCTCCTGCAAAGCAACCAATATCAACACCAATCGCCGCAGGGATAATTGCTTCTTTTGTGGCAATGACAGAACCTACCAAGGCACCTTTACCCAGATGAACATCTGGCATCAATGATACGTGCTTGTACACGAATGGCAGTGATGCAACATTCTTTGCCATCTTGGTTTCTTCATGCCCCAAGGGATGATTTGCCCAAGACAAGACGGGCAATGGTGTTGAAAGTTTTAACTCTTCGTAAGGCATAGTTTTATTTTAGATTTGAGATTTTGGATTTTAATAGTATGAATCAATACTGTTACATTTTATACTAGTTATTCAACTAGGCTCAAAAAAACATACTTACTCATCGGGAATTTACCGTGATTATCTTTAAATTGAGTTTACGCATATACACTTAAATAAAAATTCAAAAATAACATTGTATCCATTTACCTCCATCTACGGTACATCTATACAGGCTTTTGTCAGCTCGCGGCGGAGTTCCAAGGATTTTGTGTGCTTCGTTCCTCGCGGCGGACAGAAATCAAACTGCAAATTTAAGCCTTTTGTACTACAAATATAATACATAAACTTTGCGACTGTCAACTCTCCCCAGGTTCAAAATGGGTAGATCTGAGAAAAGTAGATTAAAATTTGTAAATAAAATTACTCGGGTCTAGATAGCTGAGAAATAATCCTATGGCAGTTGGTCAAGATACAATCTGGGAACGTTTTTTATCTCCTGTAGTCCGTCTAATGATTGACGAGAAGGGATTACAGCGTTATTACGAAAGTGTTGACTGGGAAAAACAGAGCGATCGCTTTCGACGTGCCGATGTTGTCACACCCACTTACTACAACCAAAACTTCCACGGTATTGAGGGTGGATATCTCAATGCAGGTGCGGCGGTTTCCTACGATGCCATTACCCAATATGTTTTGCTACCAAATGAAAACCTGGTGCGTCAAGCTTTAATTGATGCTGTCAAAGTACAGCCGCGACGCATCCTAGACTTAGGCTGTGGTACTGGTTCTACAACATTATTGTTAAAGCAGACTTTCCAGGGAGCCGAAGTCATTGGGTTGGACTTATCGCCTTATATGTTAGTCAGGGCAGAACACAAAGCCCACAATGCTAATTTAGATATAATTTGGAGACACGGAAATGCACAAGAAACAAGTTTCCAGAACGGTTCGTTTGACTTGATAACCGCTTCTTTATTATTCCACGAAATACCGAGCGTTGTCTCTCAAGCTATTCTCAGGGAAAGCTTGAGATTGCTGGTAGCTGGCGGACAAGTCCTAATTCTAGATGGCAATCAAAAGACTCTACGTCAGTTACAATGGCTGAATAATGTTTTTGAGGAGCCGTACATTCGTGAATATGCTGCTGGGAGTGTGGATGCCAGTATGAGTGCAACGGGATTTGGAGCAGTACAAACGCATGATGTATGGTGGATAAATCAAGTCACGAGCGGGATCAAACCTATTCCGGTTGAAGAGCTTCACACTCAAAGAAATGTCTGGCGTTATACCCCTACACTAGATAATAGTGGTTTACAAGGTGTTCCATCTCCAGCTTTTGACGCAATGCCATGACTTTAAAGGCAGTTATATTCGATTTTAATGGTGTGATCATCAACGATCACTCAATGACAGAAAAACTTATAGAGCAGATTTTTATTGAGGAAAATCTCATTCTCAAGCGAGGTGAGTATCGGCAAGTTTGTCTGGGACAAAGCGATCGCGCTTGCTTGTATAATTTGCTTAAGCTTCGCGGTCGTGTCGTCGGTGAAACTTATTTAACCAAGTTGCTCAATCGAAAAGCACTGATGTATGCTAATCAACTCGAAAAAGGCGAAAAGTTGCCTTTGTATACAGGTTTAGACGACTTGATATTTCAGGTGCGATCGCGCAATCTCAAATTGGCGTTAGTGAGTAGTGCCATCCGCCAAGAGATAGAACTCGTACTGAATCGCAGCCAACTGGCTCAATATTTTCCAGTCATCGTCGCAGGCGATGAAATTACCTCGATTCAACCAGAACCCAACAGTTATTTGCTGGCAGTGGAACGCTTGAACCTTGAATATACCGATCTCAATCTTCAACCACAAGAATGTCTAGCTATTGAAGATACCCCAGTCGCCATCCAAGCCGCAAAACGGGCAGGAATGCAAGTGGTTGGCGTGGCAAACACTTACCCATT
>CAZZVG010000822.1:0-3865 GCA_964657295.1 Iningainema sp.
GACTGACTGGGTCTAGTCTCCACTTGAAATGACACCCAACAAACATCAGAAATTGTCAGCTTGTTGTCGTCTCAGCGAGGAAACTAGACCCAGTATAAAATTTTCCGAAAACAGAGTTCAGAACTTAGCGTCTGCCACGCTGAGGTACTAGGTTCAAATAATCAAGGTCATAGGCTGAGACTCGTTGAGCGTAGTTACCTTGGGGATTGACAGATGCTGCCATGTCAGCATATTTACGTGGATCACCTTCTGGCAGTCGCCGTTCTTGAGACTTGCGGCTGTAGAATTTGTCCAAAGTGAAACGCCAGTCGGTAGCGACGGTGCCAGCTTTTTCTTGGAAGTCTTCGCCGTAGCGAGGAGTGACCAAGTTAAACGGACGTGATTCCATGCGCTTGCGTTGGTAAGGCACAGTGTTTTCGCCAAAGTTGTCGTTATACTCTGAACTATCGATGATGGCATTCACAAAACCATCAAAGCCTTTGGTTCCAATCACGATTGACCAAGCAATTTCTTCTTGTTTGTTGTAAGGTGAGCGACCTAACAAGCGCTTGAGTACAATGTCTACTAAACGGTAGTTATTGTTCACCGAAACAACCAAACGGTAGAAAGCCTCGGATCTAGCTAAACCACGAATGAAGTCGCGTACTGTAATTGAGCCGTTTTTCACCTGAGATTCCAAATTCTTCTGGCGGTTGAATCGGAGGATCTCATGTTCGCTAAAAACTTGACGATATCCAGCCCAAATAATGTTCTCTATGTCAGTATAACTACTGACATCTTCAGTTCGATAGATATACGGAGTATCTTCATTCAGGTCTGCTTTACCAAAGCTCTTAACCCGCTGATTTTGACTGCTAGGTTTGTATTGAAGTAGTGGCAGTGCCATACTCGATTTTTCCTCGTAATTTATCAAAAATTTAAACAAAGAACTAAGCTAATGTTTTTTCGTTCTTGGATGTTTGTTGTTTGTCCTTAGTCGGTTGTTACAAATGATTAATAACTATTGACAAAAGATGTTTTAAACAAGTAAACAGACAAGTCTATTTACATAACAGCTTAGCTGAGAAAACTGCAAGAGGATTGATTGCTCAATATCCTCATTTTATTTTGAATTGGGGATTTTGGATTTTGGATTAATCAGTTATTATTCAAGTCCGATTATCTCAGGTACTCATCAGAGCAACTCCTAATCTAAAATCTAAAATTGGTTTACCGCAACGGGAAGCTGGCACTGGTACTGATGGAAACAGGAATACCTTGGACTTTGTTATCTCGTGAGCTATCTGGAATTTGGATGTTAGCAGTACTAACTGGTTTGTGGTTAACTATCTTGATTTGGATGGAACTAGCCATATCCAAGAAGTTATTGATGTCGCCCCACTTATAGCGATCGCTTTCTTGCTGATCGCGCCAGTAGTTGCCGTAGCGAGGTGTCACCAAATTGAAAGGCCTGTCTTTAAAACGACGGCGTTGGTAGGGAACTGTATTGTCGCCAAAATTGGTCTGATATTCTTCACTATCTACCAAAGCATCAACAAAGCCACCAAAGCCTAAGGTGGCAATTTTGATCGACCAAGCAATTTCTTCATCTTTGTTGTAGGGCGCACGTCCTAGAAGCCGTTTGAGAGTGAGTTCCACAACACGGTAGTTGGAGTTTGTTTCCACCACCAAACGCCGAAAGCTTTCCGACTTTGCCAAACCCCGAATGAAGTCGCGCACGGTAATTGCTCGATTCTTCAACTGAGATTCTAAATTGGGCTGACGGTAAAACTTCAAAATTTCGTGTTCGCTGAAAACTTGCCGATAAACTGCCCAAATTAATTCTTGGATTTCACTGTTTGTCGGAGAGTCTTCCAGACGGTAAAACCTGGGACTATCTTCATTCGGCACTTCGTAACCAGCAACACGCTGATTTTGAGAACTGGGTTTGTATTGAAGTAGAGGTATTGACATGACTGTTAATTATTAGTTGTTGGTTGTTGGTTATTGGTTGTTAGTTGTCAGTAGGGGCGGGTTTAATTGTCTAACTCGTCGTGTGGAAACGAAAATGATTGTCAAAACCGCCCCTACAGTTATTGGTTGTTTTCATAACCACTAACCACATTCCGACTAACTACTAACTATTAACCACTAACCACTAACATTTAAGTAGTTTTGTTAGCGGGAATGTAACGATAAGGCAAAGCCGTTTCTACGGGTTTTACGGTTGGTGGGGGAGATGATTCGCGGGACATATCAGGAATTTGTACACTCGAGGCATAATTTCTTGCCTGATCGCTTGTCCGTTGGTAGTTCAGTCCACCCGGTGCAATACTCGCAGCCATTGACAGAAATGTGCTAGGAATGGCTTGCCGGACTCCTCGTTGTACCGATTCTCCAGCACGGACAGCTTTGTAGAAGCTTTGCCCACCTAAATACTGTCCCAGCTCGCGATTGCGCCAGTAGTCTGTGTAGCGGGGATTCACCAAGTTAAAGGGTCGATCTTTGAAGCGACGGCGTTGGAAAGGAATAATGTAATCGCCAAAGTTCTGGCGGTACTCTTCACTATCTACTAAGGCATCGATAAATCCATGCAACCCTTTTGTCGCAATGACAATTGACCAGGAAATTTGCTCGTCTTTGCCGTAGCTAGCACGTCCTAAAAACCGTTTGAAGCTGATATCAACTAAACGATAGTTATCGTTGGTGTCTCCTACCAGTCCCCGGTAAACTTCGGACTTGCCTAATCCCCGGATAAAATCCCGGACGGTAATCGCCCGATTTCTTAGTTGAGATTCTAAGAAAGGTTGGCGATATTTATCTAAAATTAAGTGCTCGCTGAAAATTTGCCGATACCCTGCCCAGATTATGGCATCAATATCTGCAACTGAGGTAGTATCTGTTAATCGATACATTATCGGCGTGTCTTCACCGGGTACTTCGTAGCCTTCAACACGCTGATTTTGCGAGGTTGGTATAGATTGAAGCAGTGGTATGGACATCTTTACTTTTACTGTGTTTTATGGTACCAATGTGAGTGTTCAGGAGTTAGGGGTTAGGGGTTAGTGGTTACACAAGATTTTTCGTTTCCAGACGACGAGTTAGACAATTAAACCCGCCCCTACTAACAACCATCTATTTGTGCTAATTGCACGCGGGCACTAACTGCCTTATCGGCATCATTTGCCAGCATTTCCTTGAATCTAGCCTGAATTTGACCTTGTAGATCAGGTATTTTCGCTAGCTCTTGCAAGCCAACTGTCGCAGCATAACGAATTGACCAGTCTGAGTCTTGGGAAATGGAAAGCAAGATTTCCATTGCTTTTTTTTGTGCTGTTAGGCGTTCTGACACATCAAGCTTGTGCCAATGCATTGAACCCAGTCCTTTGGCCGCAGCGCGACGGACGCTTGGGGCAAAGTCTGTGGCGGCTGCTGTAAGTAACAAATCAAGGGCGCGGGGATCGGCGATCGCCGCCAAACTCCGAACCGAGTAAGCGCGTGCCCCATAGTTGTAATCATCGATTTGCTCGAGCAAATGTGGCACTGCCACTTCTCCCAACTCTATCAGGCCAGCAACGGCCACCACTGCTGCCGATGGGTTGTTGTAACCAAACACGGCTATCAAGGTGGGAATTGCTGCTGCATCTTTCGCTGCTACCAATTTTTGCACTGCCGTTACCATCAAAGCTGGTGAGTCAGCCTTAGCAACAGCGTCAATTAATTGTTGGGTTTCTGTCATTAGTCATTAGTCAGTGGTCATTCGTCAATAGTCATTTGACTATTGACTACAACAGCGAATCCATCAGGTTTATCACCCTGATGGCATCATCAGAAAGGGATTCATCGAACTTTTCTGGTAGTTGACGCTCTAGCACGCCTTTCAGGG